>JAPJOW010000182.1 GCA_030826005.1 Aliterella sp. RAGGC_92 | reverse complement strand
ACTTAAAACTGTATTTCGAGTCGTAAATCGACCGGGGATAGTTAAAAAGTGGGCGGCGATGGCTTATTCTAATCCAGAGGTAGTAACGGATGAATTAGTTGATATTCTCCTCGCTCCGGCGCAAGATCGAGGTAGCGCCAATGCTTTTGCAGGAATTTTGAAAGCAATGGTTGGTGCGGGGTTTGCGCCGAGAGTAAAAAATGTTTTGCCGAGCTTAAAAGTACCTATATTGTTAATTTGGGGACAGCAAGACCGAATGGTCCCTCATAGTTTTGCTCGTCAGTTTGCCGATTACAATCCTCAGTACGCGCAGTTAGTTAGTTTAGAAAATGTCGGGCATTGCCCTCATGATGAATGCCCCGATGTCGTCAATCAAGCGCTTTTAGATTGGATTAGTAATTTTGACACTAAAAGTTTAGTTTTAGCAGAGTGCTAGATTTTTAAACGAGGCTGGGAGCGGTTCTTTGGGCTTCGGCATCGTTAGCGGCAAGTAATAGGCTGAGGCTATCGATAATATGGTTGCTTTCGGCGACAGCTTGACTTGCTCCTTGGGCGAAGGTAGTACGAGTGTTTTCAAATTCGCGTTTGAGGGCGAGTTGGTCTTGGTTTTCTACTAATTGAGCGAGGCGGCTATAAGTGTCTGCAAGTCTAGTAATTGCTTGACGGCGTTCGTCATTAGCGATCGCGATCTCTACAAACAATCCTGGATCTTGAGCAAATAAGCGGCTAACTATATCAATTTCTAAACGGTAAAGAGGACTGGAAAAGTCTAGGCTGCGGCTGATATCGATGCCTTCTTCGGCTAAAAATACGCCCAAGCTAAAGGTTGTAAAGTGTCTAATTGCCTGAATTGCTACCATCATGCGATCGTGTTCTTCAGGCGTACAAGCAATTAGTTTGCCGCCACTACTTTCAATTAAGTCTAAAATCCACTGAAAAGCTTGCTCTTGACGACCGGGACAAACTACAACATTTTGCGATAAAAATGATTTCACTCCAGGGCCAAACATAGGATGCAGGCTTAACACCGGGCCCCCATGATGCTTGAGTAATTCTTGGACTATGGGAATTTTAATACTGGTAATGTCTGCTAAAGCTGTATCTGCTTTGAGGTAAGGTGCGGCTTGTTGAATTACGCTTAAAGTGCGTTCGATGGGGACGCAAACTAATACTAATTCAGCTTCTCCTAATAAACGCGGGGCATCGCCCCAATCAGTATGTTCGAGGATACTAACGTCATGTCCGGCGGTAGATAGTTGCTGGCTAAAAAACCGTCCCAGTTTGCCGTAACCGCCAATTACAGTTACTTTTCGGGGTTTAACTGGGCTAGAGGAATGAGAAGAAGCGATCGCCGCCGCGCAACTAAGTGTAAGGCTTTTCCAAACAAATTCTGGTACGCCGCTACTGGCTAAAAGCTTGGCTGTTTCTTCTGAGTCTGCTTGTACTGGTAGGTTGGAGTTGTTTAAAATCTCAATTCTTTTACTAAGTAAATTAATTATTTCCCGATCGATTTCTTTGAGAATCAAAGGCAACATGACTAAACTCCGGGAATACAATTGAGCTAAAAGGGGAAATAAATCCCCTTTTTTTACTTTTGGCTTTACTTCATAAATTGGACTAATTGCTCTAATTTTGTCCAAGCTGCACCACTCTTAAGGATGTCTTTGGCGATCGCAATTCCCTTAATGTATTCTTCTGATGTAATTGCTTTACCTACACAAAGCGCTAAGGCGGCGTTTAAAGCGACAACGTTTTGTTGGGCTTCTGTACCTTTACCCTGTAATACATCCGTAAGAATTTGAGCATTTTCGCTTACATCTCCACCTCTAATTTCGGCGGTAGCGGCTTTTTGCAAACCGAGTTCTTCAGCATCTAAGGTCATTAAGCGGACTTGATTGTTTTCTAGTACCGCTAAATCGTTAATGTCTGCAAGTCCAGCTTCGTCTAGCTTTTCTCTACCATGAACGACGATCGCTCTTTCTGTACCTAGTTGCGATAAAGCGCGGGCGATCGTTTCTACTAAACTTGGATCGCTAACTCCAATAATTTGCCCTGTAGGTTGCATGGGGTTAACTAAAGGCCCTAACAGATTAAAAATTGTCCGCACTTTTAAAGTTTTGCGTAATCCTGCTACAGACTTCAGCGCTGGATGCCAACCAGGAGCGAATAAAAAGGTAATCCCCACTTCTTCAACGGCGGCGGTTACTTTTTCAAATTCGGAATTAAGGTTAATTCCTAAAGCCTCTAATACATCGGCAGAACCCGTTTTACTAGAAGCGGAGCGATTGCCGTGTTTGGCAACTTTTACCCCGGCGGCGGCGGCTACAAAGGCTACTGCTGTAGAAATATTAAAGGTAGATGCCCCATCTCCCCCTGTCCCGCAGGTGTCAATTAGGGGTGTAGCACCGGGGATGGTTTTGGGAATTGCAGATTGGGCGTGCAAAACTTGAGCCATTCCTACCAACTCTTGGGCGGTTACTCCTTTAGCTTGGATGGCGGCGAGAATTGCTCCCGATAGTACGGGCGGAATTTCCTCGGTTAACCAACCTTGCATTAAATCGGCCGCCGTAGGAATGCTGAGACTTTGCCCTGCTAGTAATTGTTGCAATAATATGGGCCACTCAATCTCATTGGGGACATTTACATTGTCAATAGTCGCTTGCGTTACAGCTATCATGGCGATGTTTTTTATTATTTAGTTAACCGTCTTTGTGCAAAACTTTTGCTACTGTCTGCACGTCCTTGTCTCCGCGTCCCGAACAGTTGATGACAATTCTAGGGCTACCTGTAAGTTGGGGACAAAGAGTGTCTAAGTAAGCGATCGCATGAGCGGTTTCTAAAGCGGGAATAATCCCTTCTCTTTGCGATAGTAGTTGCAATGCGTCTAATGCCTGCTGGTCGGTGACGCTGTAGTATTCGGCGCGTCCGAGTTCTTTGAGGTAACTATGCTCTGGCCCGACTCCAGGATAGTCTAATCCGGCGCTAATTGAGTGAGCTTCTACTACTTGTCCGTCGTTATCTTGCAACAAGTAACTCATTGCCCCGTGCAGTACGCCAACTCGTCCTTTGGTTAAAGTGGCGGCGTGTTTTTCTGTTTCTACACCTTCTCCGGCGGCTTCAACTCCAATCATTCTGACGCTGGAGTCGCTGACAAATTCGTGAAATAATCCCATTGCATTAGAACCGCCGCCTACGCAAGCAAGTAAAATATCTGGCAATCCGCCCCATTTTTCCTCTGCTTGCCAGCGAGTTTCTTGTCCGATTACGGCGTGAAAGTCGCGTACTAGCATCGGGTAGGGGTGAGGGCCTGCTACCGAACCTAAAATATAGTGAGTATTTTCAACGTTTGTTACCCAGTCGCGAATCGCCTCAGAAGTAGCGTCTTTAAGCGTTCCCGTTCCCGCCGATACAGGACAAACTTGCGCGCCCATTAGTCGCATCCGAAAAACGTTCAGGGCTTGGCGTTCCATGTCTTGAACGCCCATATAAATTACGCAGTCAAAGCCAAAACGCGCGCATACGGTAGCGGTGGCGACTCCGTGCTGTCCTGCCCCGGTTTCGGCAATAATCCGCTTTTTACCCATGCGTTTAGCTAGTAATACTTGCGCTAAAGCATTATTAATTTTGTGCGCGCCTGTATGGTTTAAGTCTTCGCGTTTGAGGTAAATTAACGGGCTGCTATTTGCTGTCGCGTAGTGGGCGGTAAGGCGTTCGGCAAAGTATAAGGGTGTCGGACGACCAACATAGTCTTTCAGCAGTCCTTGCAGTTCTTCTTGGAATCCCGGATCGTTGCAATACTTGTCAAAGGCTACTTCTAGTTCCTCAAGGGCAGGCATGAGGGTTTCTGGCACGTACTTACCGCCAAACTTACCAAACCGACCGAGGGCATCGGGTCTTTGGGGGTCGGATGCCGTTACGTCATAAATTTCTTGAATGCTGACCATTAGTTAAAATCCTCTATTATTTTTACTTAAAGTGATGCTACTGGTTGTTTGGGCGCGATCGCACTTTTTAATTCTTGACACAGTTTTTCTAATGCTTGCAGTCCTTCGGCGGGTGTCCCAGTTTCTAAGGCGCGAACAAAAGCGCTACCGACAATTACCGCGTCTGCGCCCCAATCCATTACTTGCTTTGCTTGTTCGGGTTTGGAGATGCCAAAACCAACCCCAATTGGCTTATCTGTAACTTCGCGCATTTCTACAAGTAAGTCTTTAACTCGGCTTTGAATTTGACTCCGCATTCCGGTAACACCCGTAACGCTAACTAAATAAATAAATCCTTGGGACTTGGCAGAAATTGCCTCTATTCTAGTTTGGGAACTTGTGGGCGCAACTAATAAAATAAGTTCAATTCCCAAACTTGCCGCCGCTAGTAACAATTCGTCTGCTTCTTCTAAAGGTAAATCTGGTACTACTAAGCCTTTAACGCCAACTCTCGCAATCTGCTCTAAAAAGTTTTTAATTCCCCGATTTAAAATTGGGTTGTAGTAAGTAAATAAAATTATCGGTGCTTGAATTTCAGGACTGACTTTTGCAACTAATTCTAGTACCTGCTCTAACTTTGTGCCTTTTTGCAAGGCGCGAGTAGCCGCCGCTTGAATTACCGGGCCATCAGCTAAAGGATCGGAATAAGGAACGCCAAGTTCAATTAAGTCTGCACCATTACGATCTAGAACTTTTAATGCTTCGGCGGTAGTTTCTAAATCTGGATCTCCTGCCGTTATAAAAGGAATTAAAGCACATTGCTTGGCTTGACGTAGAGATTTGAGGCGTTGAGAAATAGCATTCATTGTCATAATTTACCTAAAAAATAAGCACCATTTGGCAAGTTAGTAGTTATTAGCTTGTTTTATTGTCCAACAAACTAAGCGCCGCTTGCTCAACATTGGGTTGTTTCACTAAAGATTCACCGACTAAGACACTGCGAACCCCTGCCGAGGCGACAACCGATAAGTCTGCGGGCGAGTACAAACCAGATTCGCTGACAACGATGATGCCCAAACTTGTTAAATGCTGGGATCTTGCTGCCATTAATTGGCTAGTTGTTGCCAAATCGACATCAAAAGTTTCCAAGTTGCGGTTGTTGATGCCCACTAAACGCAAATCGTTAAGAGTTAAAACGCGATCGAGTTCGGCGAGGGTATGCACTTCTACTAAAGCGTTCATTCCTAGAGAGTGGATTAAGTACAAAAATTCTTGCAACTTGCGATCGCTTAAAATAGCTGCAATCAAAAGTACCGCATCCGCACCTACTACGCGCGCTTTGTAAATCTGATACGGATCGATAACAAATTCTTTGCACAATAGCGGTACTTCTACAGTGGGGCGGATATTTTGCAAGTTTTCAAAGCTACCTTGAAAAAATTTGCTGTCCGTCAGCACCGATAAACAAGCTGCGCCCCCACGCACGTATGCAGTGGCAATTTCTACCGGGTTGAAGTCTTGGCGAATTACTCCTTTGCTAGGGGATGCTTTTTTTACTTCAGCAATGAGGCTGGGGTAGTGCGGACTATTTTGCAAAGCCCTAAGAAAGTCTCGCACTGTTGGAGCAGTTTTTAACTGACGCTGCAAGTCTCCAAGCGGTAACTGCTGGCGCATTTGAACTATTTCTTGCTCTTTGTGCTGGACAATTTGGGCGAGAATAGGTTGAGAATTTATTTGCGTAGCAGTCACTTAATAACTCCTGTTTGATGATGTTGATGAGTTAGTTGGATATTAAGAATTGGAAAATACTACTCCATCTAATACTTGGTGGGGTTGGGGTCTATCTTTGGCAAAGGTACAAACCACGTTGGCAATTATCGCTAGTCCAACTTCTCCCGCTAAACTCATGATTGATTCTGGATGAAATTGCACCGCCGCGATCGGTAAAGTTTGATGTTCGATGCCCATAATTACATCATCATGAGAAATTGCCGTGACTTTTAGTTCGGGAGGAAGTTTTTGCTGTAAGGCGAATAAGGAATGATATCTACCGACTTCAAATGATTCGGGTAAACCTTGAAATGTCCCGCAATCTGCATCCGTAACAAAAATCCGCGACGATTTGCCGTGTTGGGGATAATTTAGTACTCCAAGTTCGCCGCCGAAAGCTTCTACAATTCCCTGTAAACCCAAACACACCCCAAAAATTGGCAATTGACGGCGCACGCAGGCTTGTACCATATCTGGTACGCCAAAATCGCGCGGTCTACCGGGGCCGGGAGACAAGACAACTAAGTCTGGTGCTTCTTCGTCTAAAACTGATTCCGCAAAGCCATGACGTAAGGTAGTAACGGTTGCGCCAGTTTGCCGGATGTAATTAGCTAAAGTATGAACGAAAGAGTCTTCGTAGTCGATGAGTAAAACTCGCTTGCTATTTTGTTTCGCTCCATAGTCGCTAGTTATTACTTTACTAGGCAAACTGTTATTTGCAGTGATTTTAGCGCGGCTAATTGTCTCAAATAGGGCGGCGGCTTTGGTTCTGGTTTCTTGTTCTTCAGCTTCGGCAATTGAGTCATAAAGCACTGTAGCGCCGGCTCTTACTTCCGCAATTGAGTCTTTAAGTCTAATCGTCCGCAAAATTAAACCTGTATTCAAGTCGCCGTTAAATGTCAAGCAGCCTACCGCCCCACCATACCACCGCCGGACGCTATGCTCGTGCTGTTCTAAAAACTGCATTGCTGCTCGCTTGGGTGCGCCAGTAACGGTCACTGCCCAAGTATGAGTTAAAAAAGCATCTAAAGCATCAAATTGAGGTCGCAGCAAGCCTTCTACATGGTCTACGGTGTGAATTAAGTGGCTGTATAGTTCGATTTGTCGCCGCCCAATTACTCGTACTGAACCTGGTTCGCAAATGCGCGATTTATCGTTGCGATCTACATCCGTACACATGGTTAATTCGGCTTCGTCTTTGCCGGAATTTAGCAATAGCAGGATTTGATCGGCATCGTCAATCGCATTTTGTCCCCGGCTAATTGTGCCGCTAATAGGACAAGTTTCAATTCTTTTACCTTCTACGCGGACAAACATTTCTGGGGATGCGCCAATTAGGTACTCTCCGCCTAAGTTAAATATAAATCCGTAGGGGCTGGGGTTGATTTGCTGCAAAGTTTGAAATAGTTTACTCGGTGCTTCTTCGCAAGCGGTGTAGAAGTTTTGACTGGGGACAACTTCAAATAAATCGCCCCGGCGGAAGTATTCTAAAGCTGTCCGCACTTTGTTGGCATATTCCCCTGGTGCGTGATCGACGTTTTGCTCGACTACGGCGCGACTTCCTCGATAATCAATTGCTTCACCGATTCTGGGCAATCCTGTTGTATTTCCGCTCTCGGTTTCAAATTCGTACTGCAATAAAAAAGCACTTTGCAAGTAGTAGTCTACTATAACTAATTCATCGGGCAAGTACAGGACTAAATCGCGCTGATCTTCTGGTCTAGTGCGGGTTTTGGGGATAGATTCAAATTGATAAACTAAGTCGTAACCAAAGGCACCGTATAATCCCAAATGTTCGTCTTCGTTACTTGAAAAAACTTGGAGGATTTCGCGGACAATGCTAAAAGCAGAAGGTTGTTTGCTGCGTTCTTCTTCTGCAAATAAGTATTCGCTTTGAATAATCGCACCCGTAATGTTAGTTGCTTCTACGGTGATTTCTTCAACTTGGGATTTTTTGGTTAATCGTTCGGCTAAAAAAGGAATTAATACCACACCGCGTTTATTTAAAGCTTTAATTGTGAAAGTGCGATCGCACGTACTTAATTCCAAGGGTGGATTTACAAATCCCATCGCCCATCTTTTGTATCTTCCTGGATACTCGTAACTACTACCTAATAAGCCTCCTCTTTGGGAGTTTAAACTCCATAAAATGTCTTCTAAAGCTGTTTCAATGGCTACTTCTGTTACCGTGCGAGATACAACAATGCCGCTTTTGGTTGTATAGCAGTGGGAGTCAAACATCATGGAAATTTTCTCTCGGTTTACTGCTTAAAGGTGTTAGCGATTACTTTTTTCACAAAGAAAGCTGACTGATGAAACGCAACTTACATAAAATATTTTTATCGCCAATCCTAGCGATGGCTGCCTAGATTTACAAATAATTAATTTGACCCTAATAAATTTACTTCGGGCAACATTAAGCTTTTGTTACGGCGATAAATACTGTGTCTAGCAATCTTTCCACTTTGGAGCAGCTTAAAATCACTGCTCTCTTTGCCAGAGTAATTGACATTAATAACTGTTTACAATGAATTTTCTTTTGATTGGCTAATCAATTCTTTAGGTAGTTATAAAACACGTTATTTGCTAAACCTTTACGCTTTTTTTTGTTTATTTCTCATAACTGCATCTCTCTAAAGAAAGACTTTACTACTGCAAAAAATAACTTTTTAATAAAGCTAAAAAGTTATTTGTCTTAAATTATACGAGTATTTTGAAGTTGTTGAAAAGCTCGAATTGCTAAGTTGGGTAAGCTGGGAAATTATTTTGTTACTTGGATGATGATAATTGCAGATGATTGAGAATCAACGGACAAACATCAGTTGCAGCAATAGTATCTACATTTACTAAGTTAGATTTTTGAGTGATGAAAATTGGTTCGTCTTGGGGGGAAACATTAATAGCACCGTGAGATCCGCGCACTAAATTGGCATTCATTGGTATAACATCCATTAAGTAGCGAAATCCGAGCTTTTTCTTTAATAGTTTCAAACCAACTTTAAGTTGAGGAAATTTGATTTGCGGATCGATAAATAGTTCCACCGGATCGTAGCCTGGTTTGCGATGAATATCGACGGTAGAAGCAAAATCCGGCGCTAAGTTGTCATCTAACCAATAATAATAAGTAAACCAACTATCCGGCGCAGCGATCGCTACTAATTCTCCAGCGCGCGAATGATTGAGATGATAAGATGATTTTTCATCTTCTAGTAATTGCGCTACCCCTGGAATTGATTCTAAAATATCTCTTACTTTAGGTATGTAGGTGCGATCGCTTACATATATATGAGCAACTTGATGATCGGCGACA
>JAPJOW010000181.1 GCA_030826005.1 Aliterella sp. RAGGC_92 | reverse complement strand
CCTTATCAAATTGAAACTCTTACACCTGTACAAGTAACGCTAATCCATAAACAAAACTGGCACAAAATTACAGATGCAATGTTGCTGCATATGCAGCGCGCGGAAGAATTTATTGCAATACTGCACTATAGGCAAGCTGAAACTACTCTGCTGCAATTGTTTAGTTGGTTAGCAAAAAGATTTGGCTATCAAGACTTGCAAGGACAACAACGGATCGATCTGCGGTTGACTCATCAAGATATTGCCGATTTAGTAGGTTTAACGCGCGTAACTGTAACGCGGCTAATGAAAGTGTTTGAAAGACAAGGAATTATTCAACGCCAAGAGCGGCAATTTATTGTCATGCAAGATCGAGAACCATTTTGGCATTACGAAATTTAGAACCATGAGACATAAAAAAAGATTTAATTTATGAATGGCAATATTTGGGTTTATCTGGTAATTATTAAGCATTGCTTGGAAAAATGCGATCGCGCAAGTTAAATATCTTTCCTTTGATATTTTGCCTTGCTAAAGTTTGCGTGCGTTTGATAAAACACAGGTTACTGAAACTGATAACCGAAAAATCATTAAGCATTGGAAGTATTCGTCTTTTGAATCATCTCTTGAATTGTTTCGGTTTCGCCAATTTCATAAAGACCGATTAAACCATTCTCAATGGTAAATATTTGCTGAATTGTTGCATCCGCGAGCAAATTGCCTTGCAAATCTCTGACGATTTGATGAACGGTAACGACATTTCGATTTTTCTCATCCGTCTCAAATTTTAAGGTTTCAAGCTGCACTTGAATAACCTTAAATTGATTTTTCCAGTATTCGCGCACCGCGTCGCGTCCATAAACGAAACCGCCTTCCACCCCGTTCGCCCATTTCACGTCCGGGCGCATCAGCGAGATAATTGTTTCAATCTCACGTTTGTTGAATGCTTCGTATAAGTTTTGCAGAAACTGCTGATTTGAACTCATAATTGTTCGCCATATAATACAAATGTCGTTAAAACAAGAAAGCAGCGTAACTGTTTATTATAACGAGTTTTTTAATAAAGCAAAACCTACAAGCATCCTAGTCATTTTTAGGCATAACAAAAGGAAATTATCTGGATAATACATTCATGTTTGCAGCATATACAAAATTATTCTGTATATGCTCCCGATAAGAAAGTTGTTTACGGAATTTTTCTGGTTAACATTCTAAACAATTTGCCTTAGACAAAATATAGAATACAATTGAGCGAGTAAATATTAACATCACCCTTTTGCTGCAAATAGAGTCAAAAAAATCAAAGTTTATGAGCATTAGTGGAGGATAAAGTGCGATCGCATTTATCTTGTAAGTGTTGGGTTTGCGTAGAAGTGCGATCGCCTATTCAAACATCTTTCCTTTGATATTTTACACTGCTAACTTTTTTGCCAGGTGTTTCCGAGTAAATGTAGTTAATTGTTGATTGTGGCGGATTTGGGTGTTGAAATTGCTTGGTTTGACCAAAAAATAAGGGTTCGCCGTCTACTAATTCTCTCTCAAGATTCCAATACAACATACTCTTAACCTCCGAGTGTTTAAGCTAAGGTGCGATAGCACTAGCGCGCCCGGTTACGGGCTTCGCGACTAACCATATCAATATAGAACAAAACAAAACTGCTTCTAGACCAAATTGACCAAAAATTTTGACAAATCCGCTCCATCATCAAAATAACGGTCAGCAATAGCATACTACTTTGCACTTTCAAGAGCAACTTTTATGCCTAACGCGATTAAAATTACGCCCATTGTTTTTTCTATATAGTGAGACATAGACAAAAACCGATTTTTAATAATGGGGTGAGAAATTACTACAGCTAATAAAGTAAACCAGCTTAATGTAAATACAAACATCTGCAATCCATAAAGCGCTCTTAGGCTTGCAGAGGTATTGGGGCTAATAACTTGAGTAAATAAACTAAAGAAAAACAATGTAACTTTTGGATTAAGAATATTTGTGATAAACCCAATTTTTATTGCTTCTAACCTGGTAAGATCCGGCTTTGATTTTAGGTTAGCTATGTTTGTACTAGGTTTAGCTTTTAAGGATCTGTAGCCAATATAAATTAAATAAGCAGCACCGGAAAGTTTGAGCGCGGAAAATAGCACGATCGACTTAGAAATAATTAGCCCAATTCCAAGTAGAGTATAGGTTACATGAACTAAAATTCCGAGAGATATGCCCAAAGCTGAATAAATTCCCGTGCGGCGAGAGTAGACTAAACTATTGTGACAAATAATCGCAAAATCTGGCCCTGGACTCATAATTGCTACTAACTGAATAACACTAATAGTTAGTAACTGGGCATAAAAAGACATGGTTTAATCTAGTCCAAAAAATCTTACAAAAACTCTTTTAATTCTAAAGAAGTACCGACACTAATAATTTGTACTTCTCGGCGATCGCTTACATGAGTTAAATATAGTTGTAAATAAGTTAACGGCTTATCTATTAGTCTTTCTGCCCACTCAATAGCGACAATTCCTAAAGGATATTCCCAACCATTCCAGTAGCTTTCCAAACTTAACTGTTTAACTTCCTCGGTTTGCAAACGGTACAAATCTAGATGATATAGAGGTAAACGTCCTTCTAAATACTCATTAATTAAAGTAAAAGTTGGGCTAACAATTAATTCATTAATTCCCAAACCTTCGCCAATACCTTGTACTAAAGTAGTTTTACCGCTACCTAAATTTCCTTCTAATAAAACTACGCTACCAGCACATAAAGATTGCCCTAAACTTATCCCTAATCGTCGCGTCGCCTCAGCATCGGCTAGTAAAATTTTTTTCGGGGTTATACCTTCAACCATAAGAACGACTATACCAACGCAACAAAACTCCTGCTAGACGTTTGGGATTGTGTCTAACTACACCTGTTAGCTCATCTTCATCCATAACATCTGCTAGAATAACGCGCCGCCCTAACTTTGTAACAGTATCGCGGTCGAGAAATACTGGATGAGAGTTTTCTTGAGCGTAACGTTTTAAACTACGAGGAGAAGGGGCTTGTTTGTGGACTAGCACGGCATTAAATAAACGTTCTCCACAAGCATTATCGATCGCTCTAATATGATCGGAAACGGTATAACCATGAGTTTCCCCCGCTTGCGTCATAATATTGCACACGTAAATGCAGGGTACGGGGGGGATTCTACCGCCACTTTTGCGCCGGGAGGCGATCGCTTCGGTAATTTCTGGTACTAATAAGTTGGGAATAACGCTAGTGTACAGGCTGCCAGGCCCGATAATAATACAATCGGCTTCATCTATCGCTTGCAATACTTTGGGTAAGGCGGGGGGATTTGCGGGGATACTACCAATTTTGAGAATACTTCCCCCAGCTTCGGTAATATTTGACTCGCCTTCAATTGTGCGCCCATCGGCTAATTCTGCCCACAAGCGCATATCGCTGAGGGTTGCGGGTAATACTTGCCCTCTTACTGCCAAAACATCGGAACTTGCGGCGATCGCTCGTTCTAAGTCTCCAGTAATATCACTCATCGCCGTCAAAAATAGATTACCAAAACTGTGTCCTGTTAAACCATCTCCGGCGGTAAATCGATACTGAAATAATTCTGTTAGCAGTGTTTCCTCCGATGCCAGCGCCGCCAAGCAGTTGCGGATGTCTCCGGGTGGCAAAACACCAATTTCGCGGCGCAATCGCCCTGATGACCCGCCATCGTCCGCTACAGTGACAATCGCGGTGATATTGTTGCTATAAGTTTTTAGTCCTCTTAGTAAGGTTGATAAACCCGTTCCACCACCGATAACAACAATTTTTGGGCCTCGATGCAAGCGGCGGTAACTCAGCAAAACGTCGATTAATTCTTCTTCACCTTCAGGTCTTAAAACTTCTGTAATTGACCCAACGGTACGAGTTTGTCCCCAAAAAATTAGCAGCAATCCAAATAGCAGAATTAACGGGCCGCTAATATAGTTTGGCAAAAAGTTGGCGATCGTGCTTACAAGCTGTTCGATTAACTGAATTGCATAAAAAATGGGTGTCAGCTTCACCCATATTGCTAAACCCAAAGCTGCAAAGACAACACCACCGGCGCTGATTAACAACCAGCGTTTGACTGATAACCCCGGTGAAAGCCATTTAAACCACTGGCTGACTCGATACTGAGTTCGATTGCGCGACTCTTGCCTAAATAAGTTTATAGCTTGTTTGAAATAACTGATTGACATAGGCTAATTTGACCATTGGAGGACACACAAGATAGCTAGTACGCAGTTTTGAATCTAGGAGATACTACTGTGGGTTTTTAACTGTTGACAGGTAATTTAGGCGTGCTGCGTTCTCTACTTTACTAGCTTTGAGGACGTGGAGGCTTGGTTTTTGGTGGCAATAACGGTTTATAGATAACAACACATATCTTATACAATTAAGGCTCTATACAACTATCTACATACATAATTTCCTTGCGTCATTTTCGGTTTTCTGCATAACTAGCGATCGTCAATTGTTAGTTTGAAAGAAAGATCGCTTTATATTTAAGTGAATAGTTAAAAATTTATTTGGTTATTTTCTTTAAAAAACGTTAGATAATTTAACTTGAGTGACAGTCAGCACTAATATTTATATATATTTAATTTTAAATTTTTTCAAATGGAAAAGCGTATTTTAGGTTTAGATCCAGGGTTAGCTATTTTAGGTTTTGGAACAATTTGCTATCAAGAAGAAAAGTTGTCTTCGGTCGATTTACCTAGCTCTTATACTCTGGCTGCTAAAGTAGTAAATAAATCGGTAAGTTTGCTAGATTTTGGCGTAATTAAAACGAATGCTAATGTAGAAATGGGCAAGCGCCTTTGTATTATTTACGAAGACTTAAATACACTAATGGAACAGTGGAAACCCGATCTTGTCGCCGTTGAAAAATTGTTTTTTTACCGGATGGCTAACACGATTACAGTAGCTCAAGCCAGAGGGGTAATGATGTTAGTATTAGCTCAACATAATGTTCCTTTTGTAGAGTTTACACCGGCTCAAATTAAACAAGCGCTTACAGGTTGGGGTAATGCAGATAAGCAAGAAGTACAGTCTGCTGTAGCGCGAGAATTAGAGTTAGATTATATTCCGCACCCCGATGATGCGTCCGATGCTTTAGCTGTAGCGCTAACAGCATCTTTTCAGTTATAACTTTAATATTGATTTGATAAATTACATTTCATCGCTACAATTGTTGCATTATCGCGCGCTCCTCGTGTTAAAACTAAGTTAATCGTATTGTTAACGGCTATTTTTAAACTGCGATTTTCTATAAAAATTTCTGCTAACTCGGTTTGCGGGACTAAATCCCAGACACCGTCCGAGCAAAGTATAATGATGTCGTCTTCTTCTAGAAGTATTGATAAGTCTGAATCAAAAGATTGTAATGTTTGTATGTAACTAGAGTTTAAAGTTTCTTTTGAACCAATGCACTTGGTTAAAATATTTCGTTGTGGATGCTTGTAACTTTCTTCATAAGTAATATCTCCATCCGCCAGGAGCATTGCTACTAATGAATGATCTTCACTAAGTTGGCAAATCATTTTTTTCCGAATCAAATAAATGCGACTATCCCCTACGTGGGCAATTCTTAAAGAGCGAGAATCTGCCCAAACAATGCTTAAAGTTGTCCCACCCTTATAAACATTCTCGATTACACACTTATTTGCTTTTTTAACTACAGACAATAGCCACTCATTGCATTTATGTTCGCTGTTAATATCGCAATCAATAGGTGTTTCTATAACTGTTTTTATAGCTAGTTGACTAGCAAGTTCTCCTTGCGCTAATCCCCCCATTCCATCAGCTAAAACTGCAACGATTCCGTCTTGATAGCTGCTAGAATACTGCTGGATGCCATAATTATCTTCGTTATGCAATCGTTGTAAAGATAGCCCAATTGTCGAATGACTTGCTACATCCCACTGCACTTTACAATTATTAAAGGTTTGTTTAATGTTAGTTAGAGCTTTTAATAAGCGATCTAAATTAATTCTTTCTTCTACAATAGGAGAAAGACAAAGGCTAATAATTTGGTGGATACCTGGGATAGGTTGAGTATCTAAAAAACTACAATTAAGCTTTGTATCGGGTAATTGCTGATAAATAGCTTGGTAAAGTAAAGTCCCTACAATGTAAGTACTCATACCTTCACTCATAGGACAATCAAACGCAAGTTCAGGAGCGCAATATTCTGTTTCCCTACTAGATATTCCTCTTTCACCAATCAGACAGACATTAGTTAAATCAAAAAATTTAATTGTAGAGTCTACTTGAATAAATTTAGGAATGATTTGAAAAAAGCACCATCCTTGCTGATAGACTTGCTGAAATAACTGGCAAATTTGATAGGTAAGTTCTAACGATACTTCGTAGCTTGGTTTTTTGGACAACCAAACATCTAAAGTTTCTCTTTCCGTTGGTAGATAACTTAGCAAAAGTAACTTTGAATTTGGTAAAGCATTTATACCCTCTGACTGTTCATCTTCTAAATATTCGTAGTCTTCAGTAAGCTCAGTTTCTTCATCAAAGTAATTATTAATTAATAACTCCTTGGCGTTGTTAATTGTTTGTTGTAAATCCGCTTCAATATTATAGTTACTATTATTTGCGCTCTTAACTGTGAAGTTGGTTGGAGTAATTAGATTGGCATCGAGCGAACAACTAATACTACTTTTAAAGCAAGGTTCGCTGGCAGTATTTATCAAAGACTCTACTTCTTCTACCGCAAAAGTTAGAATTTCTGATAGCAAATTGCTTTCGCTGATAACATGACGTAATTGCAACTCCCGGCTGAGTCCACCGTTTACATTACCAATACGTAATAAACCTAACTTACTGGGAATTAGGTCAGCATTAAAATTATCTATAGTAACTTCTTGAATCTTAACTTTATAGTAATCTATATCAGCAAATTTACCTAAATGGGATTCGATAACTAAATAAAAATTATTTAACTGAAAACAAGTATATTCTTGAATAACTAGACAAGACATATTAAAAGATATATGAATGGGAAGTAACTATCATAGAATAATTTGCTAAGTTATCTAAGGTTTATTGTAAAAATTGTATTTCATATTTTAGACTTTATAGATGGCGATAACTAGAAAGCTTAAGGCTTCATCAACTATTTGCATATAAGAGCTATTTATAAACTTTTGATGACTGCAAAAAAAATAACTAGGAAGGTTTTTGTTGTTTCAATCCCTTCCTAATTATTTTAGCGATCGTTAAAAAATGGCTTTAATGCAGCTAGAAATCAATAGATGCACGTTAGTTATTTAAGGTTTAACTACTGTCATCGCCCGCTCTAATGCTTGTAAAGCCTCGTCTACTTCAAAAGATGAAACGATTAACGGTGGGACAAAACGGACAACTTTAGGGCCTGCGGGTACAAGTAACAAGCCTTCATCCATAGCAGCTTTGACAACATCGCTAGAAGTTAAGGGTATGTCTTGCGCGAGTTCCATCCCATTAATTAAACCCCAACCGCGCACCTCAGTAATTAAATTCGAGTACTTTGCTGCTAAAGCTTTTAAGCCCGTTCGTAGTTGTTCGCCGCGTTCGAGGACGTTTTGCAGCAAAAAGTCGCGTTCTAACGTTTCTAGGACGCATAGCGCCGCCGCACAAGCGAAAGGATTGCCACCAAAGGTACTAGCATGATCGCCAGGTTCAAAAACATCGCAAAAAGACTTACACATCACAGCCCCGATAGGGATACCGCCGCCCAAACCTTTAGCACTGGTAAAGATATCAGGTTCAATGCCTAAGTTTTCGTAACCCCATAGCGTTCCCGTTCTACCAACCCCCACTTGGACTTCATCAAGCATTAATAAAATGCCCGTTTCATCGCAAATATCGCGCAGACGCTGGAAATAAGCACGGTTTCCAGGACGTACGCCGCCCTCTCCCTGTAAAGGTTCTAAAAGAATTGCCGCCACACCGCGATCGCCCGAATCTAGTTCAGTAATTGCCGTTTCTACAGCCTTAACATCGTTATAAGGCACGTAATGAAAACCTGGAACTAAAGGACTAAAATCTTTTTGATACTTTGGCTGTCCTGTGGCGGTAATAGTTGCTAAAGTGCGCCCGTGAAAGCTGGCATTAGCAGTTAGGATGATGGGTTCGTCAATTTGTTTTACTGTATGGGCGTATTTGCGGGCGAGTTTAATTGCTCCTTCGTTTGCTTCTGCGCCAGAATTACAAAAAAACACTCGCTCCGCGCAGGATGTATCGATCAGCTTTTTTGCTAACTGACCTTGAACGGGAATGTAATATAAATTTGAAACATGATGCAGGGTTTGAATTTGCCGCGTTACCGTTTCGACTAGAGCGCTATGAGCGTGTCCTAAAGTGCAAGTAGCAATTCCCGCTACAAAATCCAAATATTCCCGCCCTTGGGTATCCCAAACCTTACAGCCTGCGCCTTTTTCCAAAGCCAAAGGAAAGCGCCCGTAAGTTGTCATTACCGATTCATTAAAGCTAGTTGGATCGTAGGGACTGCCTAAGACAGGCGCAGATTCGGCGGGTAGCGAAGGATTTGCAGCTAAATCTATACTCATTAATCGCTCCTTAAAACGTTATTTATTTTCATCAAGTTTAATAGCTGTCAGCAAAAATTTTTGTCCGATTTGATTCAACTAGCAATTATTGGGTGGGAAATACTTCTCCGCCTAGGACTAAAACCCCGCGCTTGTAGCTATCGGGTGAAACTCAAATTAGGGCTGATGCTACGATAGCTCGCGTTGCCGCTTAAATAAAGCATTCTTATATAATCCAACAAGCTAACTGCGATCGGCAAACATCTGTGTATTCAACCTTCGAGCAAAAATATCGCCGCATTCAAAAAGAGTTATTTGCTGGTGCGATCGCCCTGGGGGGCGTGTTTCTTATTGGCACTTTATGGTATTGGCTAGTAGAAGGCTGGACGTGGGAAGATGCGGCATACATGACCGTAATTACTCTAGCGACGGTTGGTTTTGGAGAAATTAATCCTTTGGGCAATCGGGGGCGCTTATTTACTATCTCCCTGATTTTAATGGGGGTGATTACGATTGGTTACATTGTTAATC
>JAPJOW010000180.1 GCA_030826005.1 Aliterella sp. RAGGC_92 | reverse complement strand
CGCTTTGTTGCCGTTGGGTTTGGGGGGCAGACCCCCCAAGTCCTGGTTCTTCTTAAGATAAGCTTGAACTACATAACGTTTGTAGATTCTAAGATAAGAAATATACTTACAAAGCATATCCACATGACTTATTACGTCATTTACGACGGCAACTGCAACCTCTGCACAACCCTAATACAAATCCTCGAAACTATAGACCGGGGTGAATTATTTCAGTACGCACCCATGCAAGCCGAAGACACCCTCAAGCGCTGGGACATTACACCCAATAATTGCGAACTAGGGATGATTGTCATCGATGCCAACGCCCCCGAAAAAAGATGGCAAGGAAGCGCCGCCGCCGAAAAAATTGGAGAATTATTGCCCTTGGGAGCAGCATTTGTAACAGCTTACCGACTTTTACCCGGACTCAAATGGGCAGGCGATCGCATTTACGAACAAATCCGCGACAATCGTTACAGTTGGTTCGGCAAACGCGACACTACCTACAATTCAACTTATGGCGTTGATTGCGGCTGTAATTTTAGTAAAAAAGTTTAAGTATTAAACAACTCAATAATCTGGCGACAAAATTGTTTTAATTGTTCGCTGGCTTCAGGCTTGGGTTGAGTCTCCCCTTCACAACGCCAGTCTTCCACCGTCGAAAGTCGCCATTGTTTGCCACGATGATCGAATCCCGCCGCTTCTACACCAATACAGGAGACTTTGGCATTGATCGGATCTTGGTAAAAACGAATTTGAATCAAAATGCTGCGACTTTGAAACAACTTACTTCTACCAGGGAAGTGCAAGCCAATATCAATAGAATCTGGATCGATTAATTCCCTCGTTTCTGGATCGTTGTGCCAAGGCTTGAGATCCGACTTTATTTCGGGAAACTCACTTTTAAATAAATTGACGACACTGGCAATTTTACTTGTAAGTTCTAGGTTTGTTGCTGCCTCTGCTGCATTCACAAGAAAAACGCTCCTTGCTAAGGTATAGCCGGAATAAATATCGCCAGAAATACTACTAATATTGTGTTTCAGCTTATCAAACTTTAATGTAATTGTGCTGCTATTACCCCAAAATCCGAAGTCCAAGTTTTGGTAGCAATCTTTTGTTTTTTGGTAAGAGCGCCATTGTTTGGCGATTAGGCTCATTAGCGATCTAAAATGACACTGTTCGCTAACAGATAAAAATTTAGGTTATGGTGCGTTCTCGGTCGATTTTGTCCTTAATCTTGGCTATTGTGGCAGTATTTCTAGTTAGTTGTAGTAGCCCTACGGCGGCTAAATTACCTCAAACTTACACCCCCGTTCAAATCGAGCAAATTCAAGAGTATGCCCCGGCACTTTTGGCTTTGCGCGATCGCATGAGTGAAGTTCCCGTACTCATTCAACGGCGAGATTGGATTGGAGTTAGAAATTTTATTCACGGCCCTTTGGGTGAACTGCGGTTAAAAATGACTTATATAACCCGCAACTTGCTACCTACAGAGCAAAAAGCAGCGCGGCAAATCACGCGAGAATTGTTTGATGACTTAGTAAAAGTCGAGCAAGCAATTGAGGAAAATAGCACCCAAGGCGCAGTCCGCAATTATCAAAATGCCCTAGCAGATATCAATAAATTTGTAGACTTGATTCCTAAACAAGCTGTACCTCCCCAGGTAGAGGATTAAAACCCAAGTAGAGACGTTTCCCCCAAACGTCTCTCTTACCAAAAAGTATGAGCCACGTAGTAGTTATTGGTTGCGGTGTAGTAGGAGCAACGATCGCTTACGAACTAAGTCTAATTCCCGGACTAAACGTTACCGTTTTAGATAAGCATCCCCCCGCTCAAGGCGCTACCGCCGCCGCTTTGGGCGTACTCATGGGCATTATTAGCCACAAAACCAAAGGCAGAGCGTGGCAAATGCGATCGCACAGCATCGAGCGCTATAAAACACTTATTCCCGAACTAGAAGCGATCGCGGGGCGGACAATTCCTTACAATCAACAGGGAATTTTAAAGCTTTGCCCAGGAGGAGAAGATGTAAGTAAATGGGAAAAATTAGCTCAAACCCGTTCCGAGCAAGGATGGCAGTTAGAAGTTTGGGATAGAGAGAAATTAAAAGCTAATTGTCCGCAAATAAATTGCTCCAATATCATCGGCGCAGTTTATTCTCCCCAAGATATCCAAGTAGATCCAGTAGCTTTAACTTTAGCTTTAGTAGAAGCGGCAAAAAATCGGGGCGTTACTTTTCATTTTGGTACGACGGCTGATTACGAAATAGATAGTAAAAGCGATCGCCCGCAGGTGAGTCAATTACACACCAGTACCCAATCTTTAAAAGTAGATGTTTTAGTAGTAGCGGCGGGGTTAGGTTCGTTGACAGCGTTGCCCGTTAGCGATCGCGTTTTAGACTTGCCCAAACTCGATCTTAGACCCGTATTAGGTCAAGCCATCCATGTTTGCTTACCGCATACTTTAGGCAACCCAGATTTTCAACCTGTAATTACTGGTAACGACGTGCATATAGTACCGTGCTTGACCGATCGCCCTGTAACAAACTACTGGATTGGCGCAACCGTAGAATTTCCTTTAGAGTCAAATTTAGTCGTGCCAGAAGCAGAAAAACTAGCAGAAGTTAGACAAAGTGCGATCGCCTTTTGTCCGGCTCTAGAATCGGCTACTACCCTTAAAACCTGGTCGGGATTGCGTCCGCGTCCTGAAAATCGCCCCGCCCCGGTAATTGAGCCTCTAGCAGGCTTTAGCAACGTTTTATTAGCTACGGGGCATTATCGCAATGGTGTTTTGTTAGCGCCAGCAACAGCGCAAAGGATTATTAAATTGTTAGACGGTTTCTTGGTATCGTAACGAAATAAATAATAACTTCTGCAAAATAGCGTGATAGTTACAGAAAATAAAATTAAAGTTGGCGCTCATGATTGGTTTTACCGCGAGTCCGCGCCGAGAAGCGAAACCGACTTATTGCCTGTAGTGTTATTACATGGTTTGCCCTCGCAAAGCTACAGTTGGCGGCAAATCATGCCCGCAATGGCAAGTCAAGGCTCAAAAGCGATTGCCCCGGATTGGCTTGGTTTTGGTTTTTCGGCTAAACCCGACAAAAGAGAATTTGCTTACACTCCTGACGCTTTTATTGAGGGTTTAGAGGCTTTTTTGCAAGCTCTAAGACTCGAACGCTTTTCCTTGGTAGTCCAAGGCTTTTTAGGTTCTGTTGGCTTGCAGTATGCGTTGCGTCATGCCGAACAAATTGAAAGCTTGGTAATTCTCAATACACCGCTTGCTGCTAGTGCCAAGCTACCCTGGCAGATGCAACAATGGGGTTTACCTTTAGCTGGGGATATGTTGACTCAAGATCCTTTGCTAGTCGATCGCACTCTTGAAGGTGGTAGTCGGTATCGCATTAGCGATCGCGATTTGGACACTTACCGTCAACCGTTTTTAAAAAGTTCTGCCGCCGGACGCAGTTTAATGTCTGCGGTGCGAAACTTGCAATTACCCGCAGCGATGGCAGAAATAGAAACGGGATTCAAACAATGGCAATATCCCACCGCAATTATTTGGGGTATGACTGACCCTTGGCTACCTCCTACAATGGCACAAAACTTTGCTGCGGCTATCAAGCATTCAAAATTTATCAAGCTTGAAGAAGCGGGACATTACCCCCAAGAGCATTACTACGATGTCGTTTTAGAGAGCCTTCTACCTTTCGTGCGCCGTGTTAGTTAAGTGCTTTCAATTGCCTTGTTTGCCTAAGTACGGTTAAAACTTCTCGCCTGGGCATTAATTCCCAGGCAAAATCGCCAATACTCAATTAAGCCTTTGAGCAGATTGGATGTTTTTCTTCTAGGCGAGCTAACTGAGCTAACACTTTAGCCACGCTCTGCTCTAAACTTTCCTTATCAGTTCTACACTCTACTTCAGGATTAATTGGTGGCTCGTAAGGGTCATCTATGCCAGTAAAATTTTTAATTATTCCCGATCGCGCTTTTTTATATAACCCTTTAACGTCTCTTTGTTCGCAGACTTCTAAGGGTGCATTAACATACACTTCCATAAAGTTGCCAATGCGCTGACGAACTTCGGTGCGAATTTCTCTATAAGGCGAGATGGCAGAAACTAAAACAATTACTTGATTTCTGGTTAATAAGTTAGCGACAAAACCAATCCGCCGGATATTTTCATCGCGGTCTTCTCTACTAAATCCCAAACCTTTTGTTAGGTTTTGACGTACTACGTCTCCATCTAAAGTTTCAACATTATAACTACGCGATCGCAGTTCTTTTTCTACTGCTTGACTAATTGTAGTTTTACCTGCGCCGCTTAAGCCTGTAAACCACAATGTCACACCAATTTGTCCCCGCTCCATTCAATTATTATCCAAATAATTATGATTTATGGTAATTGACGAAATAAATTAATAGCAATCGTAAATCTACTTAGATAATTTTTAGCGAAAATGGGAACTAATCATACCTATAAACCATCCATGCCAGAGTAGATAATCTTTGTAATTAGTTATGAAACCTCACTTAAACACAAAAGCCCTGTTAGTTGCTTTAGCTTTTTGCGGTGCATTACAATTTATGGCGAGTGCGGAAGCGCGCGAAGCATCGGTAAGTCAAAGTAATTATCTGTCAACAGGTACAACAACTTTACTAGCGCAAACTCGCTTAAATCGCTTGAGTGAATCGGAAACAAAAGATTTGCTAAATCGCTTAGATAGAAATACTCGCGATTTTCAAAGAAGTGTCGATCGCGCTCTAGATGACAGCCGCCTAAACGACTCAAAACGAGAAGATAATGTAAATAATTCTATTAGAGAGTTTAAGGATGCAACCAAACGGATGCGCGATCGCTATTCCCGTGAAAAAACTTTCTCCTCTAGTGAAGTTCAAGATGTCCTAAATCGCGCTGCAAGAATAGATGCTTTTATTGGCAGAGGGCGTTTAAATAACGATAGTATCGAACAAGATTGGCAAGATGTCCGCGCCGATCTCGATATTTTAGCTCGTAGTTCTTATGGTAGAAGCTCGAACTACAATCGACGCTAATAAAAATTCCTAGCTCATATTTTAGTTGAGGAGAAATCTTGCTTGCCCTTCTCCTCAATTTTTATTTTAATAATGACCGATAAGCCTGCAAAGTTTCCTTAGCAGTGCGCTCCCACGAGTACAATTTTGCTTGCTTTTTACCTTTGCTAATTAAATTGCTACGCAAATTGCGATCGCTAATTACACAAAAAATTGCTTCGGCTAAACTTATTACATCATTAGGATCGACTAATATTGCCGCATCCCCGGCAACTTCTGGTAATGATGAAGTATTAGATGTTACAACAGGAGCGCCTAAAGTCATTGCTTCTAGTACGGGTAAACCGAATCCTTCGTAATGAGAAGGGTAAACAAATAAATCAGCTTTTGAGTAAAATAACGCAACTAATTGGTCTGGTAAGTAATCTAGATGATGGATGCACTTTTGATAGGGAGAAGATGCGATTTCTTGAAATATTGGTTTATAATGCCATCCTTTTTGACCGATCAAAATTAAGTTATGTTCAATTTTATATTTTTGTTTTAAGTAGTTAAAAGCTTCAATCAAAGTAACAATATTTTTTCTAGGTTCTAGCGTACTGACAAACAGCAAGTAAGGGTGAGAAAAATCGTAATTTACAGATTGTTCTAGTCCTTCTAGAGTGCGATTAGGTAAATATCGACTAGCTAGAGGAGTAACAGCAACTTTATTAGGTTCAATTTCTAAGTAATCAATAATATCTTTCTTCGAGCTTTCAGAAATTGTTAAAACTAAATCAGTCCACTGTAAATTTTTTTTAATTTGGTGGTGATAAGCTTTGACAACAGTATCCGTATATTGGGGATATTTAAGAAAGCTAAGATCGTAAATATTCATAACTTTTAAGCTTTGCTGACACGGATAAACGGAGTAATTTGTACCGTGAACTAGATCAAGATTGCCCAAATATTGCTCAAAATAAGTTAAACCAGGCTGAAAAGATGAAGCTACTAACAAGTTATACAATCTAACTGGCAATGGTAGTAAAGACAAATTAGAGTAATGGTTGAGTTTTGAGGGAAAAGATAAATCCCGCCTCAACCAATTTTTTAAACTGGGTTGATAAACAATATTTAATTGGAAGTTCTCTGTTGCTTGGAAGGCGTAAAGAGCATCAATTAAGTTAGCAACATAGTAGCCAACTCCACTAGGTTTTGGGGTTACGGGAGTTGCATCAATTGTAATTTTAAACATAAAAAATTATGCTACCCAAAGCCACCAAGCAAATCTAATAGTAAAGTGAACGAGCAATACAGTAAACAAACACAAAGTTAAGTAACCCCAAGCTGGATAACGATCTAATAAAATACCCAAACATATTGATAGAGATACAATGGCATAGGTATAACGGTTAATTGAATTTCCAGCACTAGATGCTAATAATATCGCCAAAGAACAAAAGCCATAAGCAACTGTAACTCGACTCAGCTTTGTACGTAAATTCCATAACAAATACCAGCCACCAAAAAACATAACTATTTTAGTTAAAGCAATAATTGATGTATTCCAGTCTTTGTTTAGAACCAAAAAATCTGTAAATATATTGAACCAATTTTGCTGAGTCCAACCTTGTTGGGCGCGAATAAATGCTAAAAGTGTACCAAACCTTACAGCACAATACAAAATAAATAAAAACAATCCGCCTGTAGCGGCAAAACCTGATATGTAAGCGATCGCAGGACGACGCTCTCTCCATGCTACAAGTATGAAGGCAGGCACAAGTGCAATGCCGATAAATCTAATTGCTGTCGTCATTGCTCCCCAAAAAGCAGCCCTAACATACTGGCGGCGATCGAAAGCTTGTAAAGCTAAGGTGCTAAAAAATAAAAACAGACCTTCTGTATAAGTTACCGTTGCAAATAAAGTTAGGGGACACAAGGCTAATACAACTGTTGCCCATTTAGCAACGCTCACACCTTGTTGCTGTTTTACCCAGTTGTATAGAACAATTAACGTCCCTAGAAAAGCCACGTTGCTTACAAGCGTACCTGCAACTTCAAAAGGTAAGCCAACTAACATAACCCCACGAACGAGTAAAGGGTATAAGGGAAAAAATACAATTGAGTGTTGTTGAGAATCTCTGGCATAATCGTAGCCAATAGTAGCAATTTTCTTATACCAACCCCCATCCCAGTGAGCGAACATCTCCCAGGTTGCTGTCGGAATAAAACCTGGTATAACAGGTTGAAGTTCCCAGGAATATAGTTGAGGAGCAATTAACAGTAAAGTGATTGTAATTACTAGGCGACTAAAAAGCCAAATTGCCGTTACATATACCAAATCTGTATTTTGTTTTATCAATGCAGAAAGTGGAAGGATTAACTTCATGGACAAAACTATTTGGTAGAACTTTGAATTAACTGTAAATAATTGTTTTCAATTTTCGACCAAGTATAATTAGTTTGGACAAACTTTTTTCCCTGCAATCCCAATTGATTTCTTACAGATTCGTCCATAGTCTGTAGCGCAACTTGAAACTCATCTCGATTACAGTACCACAAGCCACCGTGCGATCGCCGGCATTGACCTAATAGCACTTCGCATTGTCCGTTAACCAACACAGCCTTACCAATTGACCAAGCCTCTAATAAGACTATAGAAAGGCTTTCGTAAGGTGATGGCATAACTAAAATATCGCACGCGGCGATCGCATTCCATTTAGTTTGCTCGTCTACAAACCCCAAAGCAACGATATCGGGATGAGTAGGAATTGCCATAGTTGGCTTGCCTAACAATACTAATTTACGCGGGCTAGTTTCGCGCGATCGCAAGTCTATAAAGTAATCGAATAGTTCTTGACATCCCTTCGAGGGATCGACTCTACCAGCGTATAGTAAAAATGGCTCGTGAAGATTGTGCTGTTGCCGAAATTTTTGCCCATCGTAGTTAGAAGGTGGTTCTACCGCCATCCCCGCAACCTGTCCATCTAACTTAGTTGTAGCAAAACGGGCTTTAACAAAGTCTCGTTCCTCTAAAGTATTAAATATAAAACCACAGGGTAGCTCAAATAATCTATCCCACATACTTAAGTATATTGTCCACTCATCATGAGCCAAAGGAGCTAAATAAGCTTTTCGAGCAACTAATGGCAAAACAAAATAGGTAGTTGCATACAAGTAAGTAAAAAAGATAAAAGCATCGTATTGCTCTTGATGCTGTTGAACATAATCAATTAACTCTGGAGACCAAGGCCCCTGGACTTGCATCCAAGCTTCTTGTTCGGTTAAAGGCACTGTATTTAAACGCGAATATATTGTTGTTGATAAATGATTAAAAGCATCTATATCGCGCTGTTGTGCCACCGGAAAACGTCGCACGTTTACCCCTGCAACTTTCGCAACTCCCGGCGGATAGTAATTTTGCCAAGTAATATAATCTAAGGCACAAGTGGCAAGAATTTCTACCTCCCAATACTGCGCCATGCGTTCAGCAATTTTGAGACAAAGGGTTTCTGCTCCCCCATTAACTTCTAATCCGCAACGTTGGATAATAAAGGCAACTTTTGTCATTACTCTAGTTGCTCTGTAGGTAAACTTCTATACAAAAAAGCAGGTTTTTTTTGACCTGCGGGCTGGCTATTTATTGCTTTAACAAAAATATATTGTCCCAAGTCATGTTCCCGATATTTCAATAAAGGCTCTAACTTAGACACTGATACATAATTATTAGCATCGTTTTGATGCACATCGGCGGTGAACATGGATTCAATGGTAAAACCGAGGTAATTAAGCAATAAGTACAACTCGTGCTTATTGTATTCGCGATTATGTCTACCATAAGGGCCGTAGCCCGAATAGGGGTCGTAAATATTGCTTCCAGCGATCGCTTTACTGACATTTTCTAGCCGACTAACATTTGGCGTTGTTAATACTAGCACTCCATTAGGTTTTAATATCCGCTTAATTTCTTTAATTACTGCTACCGGATCGAGGAGTAAATGTTCAATTATTTCACAAAATAGTACAATATCAAATTCTTCATTCCGAAAAGGAAATACATCATTTTCTATATTGAAGTGAAAAGAATTAAGTTTAATTGCTTGACTCTCGTTAGATTTGAAATCTTTATAATAAACT
>JAPJOW010000179.1 GCA_030826005.1 Aliterella sp. RAGGC_92 | reverse complement strand
AATCTGCTAGGTCAAAACGCACTGCAACATTTACAGGAAGGGCGTTGTACTGACTTGTGAGATATCGTGCCACTCCTGACTTATGGTATCTTTTGACTATTTGTCATCTTTTAGAGTAAGACTTCGCTATTGGGGAATGTTCCAATAAGCAATAAGGACGACTGTAGCTAAGGGGTGATTCTAAAGCGTGTTGCTTAAGAAAATCGGGATCGCTCATCACTCGCTCGGTTTGCCCATCAAATACTACTTTTCCTTGACTAAGTACCAAAGTGCGATCGCATATTTCTAAAGCTAAATCCAAATCGTGGGTAGCAATTAGTTGAGTTAAAGGCAATGTTTGCAATAATTCAATTAATTGACGGCGCGATCGCGGATCTAATTGCGCCGAAGGTTCGTCAAATACTAATATTTGCGGCTGCATTGCTAAAACCCCGGCGATCGCAATGCGCTTTTTTTCACCACCAGACAAATTTTCTGTACTTCTTTGTCCGTACCATTCGGGATCGATATCTACAGCGTACATAGCTTCAAATACGCGCTTTTTTAACTCTGTACCGCGCAATCCTAGATTCATGGGTCCAAAAGCCACATCTTCCCAAACTGTAGGCATAAATAGCTGATTATCGGGATTTTGAAATACTAGCCCGACAAAATTGCGAATAGAGCGCAAATTTTCTGGTTTTACCGACCACTCGCCAATAATTACTTCTCCTTCCTGGGGCAAAATAATTCCGTTGAGGTGCAATTGCAAGGTAGATTTCCCCGAACCATTAGCCCCAATTAATGCTACTCGTTCGCTAGGAGCGATAGATAAATTAATTCCTTGTAGTGCTTGAGTCCCATCGGGATAAACATAGCTGAGATTTTGAATTGCGATCGGATTATGGTGCATTAAGACAACAATATAAAAATTATTTTCGCCAGTACATGACCTGCCCCAGCAGCGCCAGTAATAAAGTTAAAGTCAAAGCTACAATATCTTTTTTCCCCCCTGGGGCTATTTTCTCCATTGGTGGGATACCCTGATAACCTCGCGATAGCATCGCCTGATGTACCCGATTTCCCCGCTCGTAGGTGCGGATAAATAACGCGCCAATCGTATTTCCAACTACTAAGCGAATCGAACGATTGCTGTTCATCAAGTTGCGCGATAATGCTGCTCGTCGCATTGCCTCAAATTCTCCAGCATTGCTAAAACCCCGGCGATCGCAATGCGCTTTTTTCACCACCAGACAAATTTTCTGTACTTCTTTGTCCGTACCATTCGGGATCGATATCTACAGCGTACATAGCTTCAAATACGCGCTTTTTTAACTCTGTACCGCGCAATCCTAGATTCATGGGTCCAAAAGCCACATCTTCCCAAACTGTAGGCATAAATAGCTGATTATCGGGATTTTGAAATACTAGCCCGACAAAATTGCGAATAGAGCGCAAATTTTCTGGTTTTACCGACCACTCGCCAATAATTACTTCTCCTTCCTGGGGCAAAATAATTCCGTTGAGGTGCAATTGCAAGGTAGATTTCCCCGAACCATTAGCCCCAATTAATGCTACTCGTTCGCTAGGAGCGATAGATAAATTAATTCCTTGTAGTGCTTGAGTCCCATCGGGATAAACATAGCTGAGATTTTGAATTGCGATCGGATTATGGTGCATTAAGACAACAATATAAAAATTATTTTCGCCAGTACATGACCTGCCCCAGCAGCGCCAGTAATAAAGTTAAAGTCAAAGCTACAATATCTTTTTTCCCCCCTGGGGCTATTTTCTCCATTGGTGGGATACCCTGATAACCTCGCGATAGCATCGCCTGATGTACCCGATTTCCCCGCTCGTAGGTGCGGATAAATAACGCGCCAATCGTATTTCCAACTACTAAGCGAATCGAACGATTGCTGTTCATCAAGTTGCGCGATAATGCTGCTCGTCGCATTGCCTCAAATTCTCCAATCAACACGCTAGTATAGCGATACATAGAGGCTAAAGTTGCTACAAGTAAAGGGGGAATGCGTAATTCTTTCATTCCATGCAATATTGCCGGAACGGAAGTTGTTAGAGTTAATAGATTTAACATCACAAGCGACAGCAACGCCTTAATACTGACACTTGCCAAGATAGTTAACCCTACGGTCGTAATTTTAAATATTCCCCAAGACCAAATTACTCGTCCCCCTTCCCGAAATAGCGTACCGACTAGCACCACGCCCACAAAGGCAAATTCTACAGCTAATCGCTTCAACAGCACAGTTAGGGTAAGACGAGCAGTTAATATCAAACTCAATAAACCCATGCCATAAACTGCCCAAGTTTGCCAATGTCCGTTAGGTGTTAAAACAACGGCAAATACAAACAGTAAAGCGCATAACAAGCGGGTACGAGGAGCGAGGGCGTGCCAAGGTGTATTTTGTTGGCTATCAATATCCAGCTTCAGAGCGCTAACGTGCAGTAACATTTAGTTTTTTAGGTATCTGAGTCGTCGGAGTAAGGCAACTGCGAGTTTTCACTCGCAGACGAGCCGCGCACGGCAATTTTGCCAATTCCCCAAGCTAAACCAAATACTGCTAATGTGCCAACTAAACCAGCTATTGGGGTCGCCACGTTTTCGGGTACGCCTTTGAGAGCATATTCATCAAATACTGCGGCAAAGGGCAATTTACGCGCTGGTGCATCTTCGGCGGCTTTATCTTCAAACTTGAGGTCTTGAGCAACTCGATCTAAGCCGTCAGGATTTTGACTTGCTAAAGGAGAAAGAAATACAGCAATTAAGAGGGCAACCCCTAAACCTGCAATGGTAAAAGCAAAATTGCGCGATCGCAAATTATTACTACTCATAAATTAATACCGAGAAACTGGACGAGATGATGCAACTCTTGGTCTGCGTGGGGGATCGTAAAATAAGTCCGGTCGAGTCCGCCAAATAGATGTCAGGGCAACGACTGTAATTAACGCTTCACCAATGCCAATTACAATGTGCCAAGAAGACATTGCTGTTAAAGCCACAGACAAGGGTACAGTACCAGATATGGCTAATTGTAAGGCAGCGATCGCCGCCGCTACTACAACGCTCGTCCAAGAAGCCACTGCTGCTCCCGCTACTAAGCCCGATAACTTATTTCTGCCTACCGTAAACCTAATTACTCGATAGAGGTAGTAGCCGCCAAAAGTTCCAACTAGACCCATATTAAAAATATTTGCGCCCAAAACCGTCAAGCCGCCATCTTGAAACATGACACTTTGGACGATAAATACTACGGTCATTACCAAAGAGCCAGCCCAAGGACCTAACAAAGCACCTGCTAATGTCCCCCCAAGCAAGTGACCGGAGGTACCGCCAGGAATTGGGAAATTAATCATTTGTGCCGCAAATACAAACGCCGCGCAAACTCCCATCAAAGGTACAGCTTTTTCCTGGTATTCTGCCTGTACTCGATTTAGCGCTAGAGCGATTAACCCTAAAGCAGCTACGGAAGTAACAAACATTACAGGCAAGCTTAAAAACCCATCAGGAATATGTAAGGCTAAGTGCGGCGCAACTGTCCAATGCCACAAAGTGGAAGACAATAAATTGCCTATAACTGTAGTTAACAACTTTACTCTCTAACCAAATAGCGAACTTTTATTAATCAAAACTATATTTCAACCAAAATGCAATCCTATAGGGGGGCATAACTTAGGTCAATTTGCGGATAAATTCTAAAGGTAAATTGTCTGTATCGGCAATAAAAGCAACTTCATAGATAGATTCGCCGATTTGCTGCTGTTCTGGCTGTAATAGTATTTTTAGCGGCTGATATTGCTCTGGCATTTCTTGGTGCGCTCGGTCAAAATGTTGTTGCAAAGAGGCTAACCACTCCGGCAAGTCTGAGGTAGTATCTGTAAGGTCAAAAGACAAATGATAATAACCAACGTAATGCTCGTCGTTAAAAGCATCCGGCGCGGGGTGAGGTTTAGGGATTTGGATTAATTCGATGCGTCCATTTAATCCTTCCATCCAACAAGCTAGGGTATAACCTGTTGTAAAGCGATCGCATACATTAAAACCCAGTAGTTCGTAAAATGCGATCGCTTTATGAATATTACCTGTACGAATTGAAACGTGGTGCATTATTCAAACAAACGAAAGTAAGGATAGCGGACTGGGACACCAGGCTCTTTTTCTAAGTCAAAATTGATTACTTCCCAACGCGGATCGTCTTGGGGATCGGGGCTAAAATCGACAGGTAAGCCGTAAAGCTTGGGGGATTGCTCTGATTGTCCTCGCCAGGGGGTACTGCGCTCTAAATAGCCGCTAATTAGTTCTTGATAGCGCTGGGCAATAATTACTTTTGTGGCGCGGAAGCCTTGAGTATAAAGTCGGTCTAAAGCTTCGTGAATTTCAAATCTGATCCCGTCAGGATGGGTATGTTGCCTATACCATTCATCGCCCCATTGTTTCCAATGACGACCAGATTGGAGATGTACTAATTCCCCCGTCTTGGGATCGGCTTCAAAAGCGCCATGACGAGTACATAAATAAGTATCTGTTAGTGTCAGCGCCGGGACGGTTTGGCGACAATGGGGACACTGAATTTCTGGACCAAAAATTGGATATTGCAAGCTTGAGTTGATCATGAAGTGCTTATCAGCATATTTATGTCTTCACTAGCACCAGTGGTTTTGTGTGTTGCTACCTCTGCACCGTACCTTGTAAAAGGTTAGCACTATGATATCGTGCTTAAAGCGCTGCATTAGTTTGAGCATTTACAACTATTTTCCTGGAAATCTATTCGCTAACTGCTTCTGTTGTCTATTATGTCTTACTTACCCATTCCTGAACTTTCTCAAGCTGCTTTTGTAGCTGCTAATGCCGTAGTTATTGGTCGAGTCAGTGTAGCTACAGGGGCAAGTATTTGGTACGGTGCAGTAATTCGCGGCGATGTCGAGCGTATTGAAATTGGCGAATGTACAAATATTCAAGATGGCGCGATTTTGCATGGCGATCCTGGCAAGCCGACTATTTTAGAAGATTTTGTTACTGTTGGGCATCGAGCAGTAATTCATAGCGCTTATATAGAACGCGGTAGTTTAATAGGAATTGGGGCGATAATTTTAGATGGGGTGAGAGTTGGCACGGGTAGTATTATTGGTGCAGGAGCAGTAGTAAATAAAGATGTCCCGCCTTTTTCGTTAGTTGTCGGCGTACCGGGAAAACGAATCAAAGAAAATTCCCCCGCCACTGTTGCCGAACTTATCGAACACGCCGAGCGTTACAAAAAGTTAGCTTTAGTTCATGCTGGCAAGGGTACAGATATGGGATTTGAGGCAATGACCGATTAATTACAAACATTTATAGGTGAAAGGTCTAGCTAATTTGCCTGTTTCAGCTAAAAATAAAAAATGAGAACTACTCTAGAAAACTTTAATCTCTAAATCAAGAGAGGATGACAATCAGATGGATATTGATTTTCGCGTAGCTATAGTTTTATTACCACTAATTGCTGCCGCAAGTTGGGCAGTTTTTAATATTGCGCCCGCAGCTATTAAACAGATTCAAGGCTTTTTAGAGAAATAAGCCCAAAATCGCGATATTTAAACCAAAAACCGACGGTGTAACGAACCAGTCGGTTTTTATGGCATTCAAGAACTAACTAGGCGTTTGCGGATTGATTCAGCGCGGCGCTTAGCGGTAATATTACTTGGCTCAGACTTTAATACTTGCTCGTAAGTTTCTAAGGCTGGTGCAACCAAATTTTTCTTTTCGTAAGCGTGACCTAAATTATTGAGGGCAAATATATAATTGGGGTTTTGCTTCAAAGCTTCTTTGTAGTGGCGAATTGCCAAATCGTACTGTTCTTGCGAAAAAGCCGCAAAACCTAGACCATTGTAAATTGGCGCAATGTTTTCTTCTTTTTCTTGTTCGGCGGCTTTAATGGCTTTTTGAAATAGAGCGATCGCCTGGGAGTACATTTTTTTCTCTAAATATATACTGCCCAACTCGTAATTTTCTTGAACTGTCCCCTTTTCTTTATTAAGTTTTTTTTGCAATCTCCCTAAAGCATTTTCGGTTTTGCGGGTTTTTAACACTTGGCGCAATACTATTACCCCACTACCCAGCAACACAGTTATTAAAATTGAAAGATATACAATCGGTAAATTATCCATTGCTCTAAAGTTAAAAAAGTATAGTTTCAACCTGTATCTTGTTCCATCTTGCCACCTCTAGTTCTAGAAGTGGGATTAGGCAAACCCCAATAATTAACTCGATCTTCTAACCAACCTTCCGATACATAACGCGCGATCGCATTATTAACTTGTCTTCTTAAGTCATCGTACTGCAATCCTTTCGGCATCACTACTGCTAGGGGTTCTGCGCCAATCAAACTAGGTAATAGTCTATAGCCGCCAAAGTGCTGTTTCCAGCCCGTCAAGACGCTGGCATCCCCCGCAAAAGCTACGGCATTATTTGCGTCTAATAGTAGTTTTGCTTCCTGATAGCTATCAACTCCTACTAACTGCGCTTGGGGTAACAAGTAACGCACGCTGGCAATAGTGCTAGAACCATTAATGACGGCAATTTTACTTCGCACAACATCGCTTAATTTTTGGATTGCAGCATCTTTAGTAATTAAAGCCGTACCGTCAAAATAATAAGGTAAGCTAAAGCTGACTAATCGGGCGCGAGACTCGGTAGCCGTGTAATGTGCGATCGCTATATCTACTTTATTTTCTAAAACTGCTGCTAGGCGCAATTTATTATCAACGGGTTGCAACTTAACTTTTTCTGGTTTACCTAACAAGTCCTGTGCCAAGCGCCTAGCAACATCAATCTCCAATCCTTGTAAATTCCCCTGACTATCTCGAAAGCCTAGAGGACGTAAGTTATCTTTAACAGCCACCGTTAGATAACCTCGGTTTTTGATTTCTTGAAGTTCGGCGGCGCTACAAGCACCGCAAAAACTCAAAAAAATGCAGTAAAAAGCAACAAGGAAAACCGCTATCCTTTTGCCTTTTAGCTGCATTATTTAACTTGGCTTGCCATTTCGGCAACTTTGCTAAAACCTGTAGGATCTAAAACAGCCATTTGTGCCAGCATTTTACGATTGATGCCAACATTAGCTTTTTTCAAGTTACCCATCAGTTGACTGTAGCTAACTCCATGCTGTCTTGCGGCAGCGTTGATGCGAACAATCCACAGACGGCGAAAATCGCGCTTGCGCTTTTTGCGATCGCGATAAGCACTCCGTAAGGCTTTCATTACCTGTTGGTTTGCCGTTCTAAATAGCGTAGAGTGAGAACCGCGAAATCCTTTTGCTAGTTTAAGAATTTTCTTGCGGCGTTTGCGGGCTACATTACCGCGTTTTACCCGTGTCATAGTTTATTTATCCTGAGTTATTTACAAGTACGGCAGCATTGCATGGACGTTTTTAGCGTCAGCTTCGTCTACTACTGCCATTTGGGAGAAGCGGCGCTTTTTGTCCGATGATTTATGTTGAAGCAAGTGGTTTTTGCCAGCTTTGCGGCGGACAATTTTACCAGTACCAGTGGCTCGAAAGCGCTTTGCTGCTGCTTTGCGGGTTTTTAGTTTAGGCATATACGGACTGCAATAAGGACGCAATCTACAATTATAAGCAATTTTCCCCTTAATTTTAAAACTTATTTACTCATTTCTAGCATTCGTTGCATGGGTTTAAGCGCTGCTAACCGAATTTCCTCAGACATGGTTATTTCTGGAGTACGGTTTTTCATTGCTAAGTAAAGTTTTTCCAACGTATTTAACCGCATATACGGGCATTCATTACAAGCACAGTTATTTATCGGAGGTGCAGGAATAAATTGCTTGCCAGGAGCTTCTTTTTGCATTTGGTGAATAATCCCCGGCTCGGTGGCGACAATAAAGGCATTTGAGGGAGATTTTTGACAGTAGTTAAGTAGCGCTGTAGTCGAGCCAATATAGTCAGCGTGGCGCAAAACAACTGATTCGCATTCAGGATGGGCAATTGTTTCGGCTTCAGGATGATTAATTTTTAATTCTACAAGCTTTTTTTCGGAAAAAGTTTCGTGGACAATACAGCTACCTTGCCACAGTAGCAAGTCTCGCCCGGTTTGTGCCATCACGTAACGCCCCAAATTGCGATCGGGTGCAAAAATAATTGGCTGAGTTTCAGGAATTTGGCGGACAATTTGCACGGCGTTGGAACTCGTACAAATAATATCGCTCATCGCCTTAATTTCGGCGGTGCAGTTGATGTAGGAAATAACTAAATGGTTTGGGTGGGCGGCTTTAAAAGCGGCAAATTCTGGCGGAGGACAACTATCAGCTAAAGAACACCCGGCGGCTAAGTCTGGTAATAAGACTAATTTGTTGGGATTGAGAATTTTTGCCGTCTCTGCCATAAAATGAACGCCAGCAAAGACTATTACATCTGCATTCGTGCTGGCGGCTTGTCTGGAAAGTCCTAAAGAATCGCCAATATAGTCCGCAACATCTTGAATATCGGGTTCTTGGTAGTAATGAGCCAAAATTACAGCATTTAGCTCTTTTTTAAGGTCAGAAATCGCCGCAAATAAATCTATTGGTAATTCGTTAGCAGGACTTTTTTGAGCAAGGGCAGTTGTAAACACAGGTTTTAAATAGCTTATTCGGTTCTAAATTAATTATAGTAGTTTTTACCAAAATTAGCTGAGAGACTTTTTTCTGTCAAAATAAGCTGAGGTTTTCTAAGCTAGGAAAAGACAGGCAAGGAAAAACGAATGACTAGCCAGACGCACGAACAACAGGATAATAATTTCTCTAGCAAATCGATCAAAATCGCTGTTGTCGGAGACATACACGATCGCTGGGAAGCCGCCGACGAAACTGCCCTTGAACATTTGGGTGTAGATTTAGTATTATTTGTAGGAGATTTTGGCAACGAATCGGTGCAAGTAGTACGAGAAATTGCCGCAGTAAAACTCCCCAAAGCCGCAGTATTTGGCAATCATGACGCATGGTACAGCGCTTCAGATTGGGGTAAACAAAAATGCCCCTACGATCGCCAAAAAGAAGATTGGGTTCAAGACCAGATAGATTTATTAAAAGAAACTCATGTAGGTTACAGCAAGCTCGATTTTCCCGAATTAAAGCTTACGGTAGTTGGTAGTCGTCCGTTTAGCTGGGGTGGAGAAGTT
>JAPJOW010000178.1 GCA_030826005.1 Aliterella sp. RAGGC_92 | reverse complement strand
TCTTTGGCGGTAATCCCCAAATAACGAAAGTCGGTAGCAAAACCGCGAATTTCGTAGTTTTTCTCAGCTTTAGCTGTCACCAAAGCCATCGCTGTCGCAATCTCGCAGCAACTCAAACCCACAGAATCTACTACTCCGTAAGACATCGAACCGGAGACATCTACAGCGTGCATAAACACTTTACCTGTAGGTTCTACAACCTCAAAAGACATTTCTAACGCCTTTTCTAAAATGTCTACAATCCGAGGTACGGGTTGCCAAGTTTTTTGGCTGCGTCCGAGTTTTCCTCCAGACTTGTAGGTTTTTAGGGCTTTGAGAACATCAATCGGGTGAATGCGTCCACTCCGCAAACGCTCTTTACTATTTAACGTTGCTTCTAGACGCTTTAAGTTAGCACGTCCATCGGTTCGCAATACATCTAATTGAGTTAACGAACCTAAGTTACGCAACATTGCACCAATGGGCATTTCTTCAAACAGTAATTGCCATGCGGCTTTATCCATTTTGCCTACAGGTGCAGCCATTTCATGGGTTAGGTGTCCTTGAGCAATAGCTTGATGTGTTTGTTCGGGGTTACGTTTTAGCCATTCATACCACCAAATTTGAGCAAGAGCGGGGTTAGGAATTTGTTTAGGCAATTGTTCCCATCCTTTAACTACCCATTCAAACAACTGGCGGTGTTCTTCGGTAGGTGGCTTGACGTGAAATAAGCGCAAAGCATCTCGGTGAGTAAAACCTTGACGTTGTTGATACTTCAACAGTTGGTAAGCCAAACCTTTGACATCTTCTCGCGATAGCCAAGTTTTGCCCGATTCGCGCACCACTTTACCAAAGCCACGCATGGACTTTGTATAGCTCAACCATTCGTAGAAATGGCTACCAGTACGGATAACTGTAGAAAAGATTTCTTGAAATGCTTGCTTTGCTTCCTTGCTTTCGCCCATTGAGAGCAATACCAAAGCCAAAATTGGAGCGCTGTTGTTAATCGAGCGACCATCACTAGCATAGACAATTTCTTTAGCTACACGAGCGGGGTCAGATGCGATCGCACTTACCAAGACATTTGCAAAATCATCGGTTAATTCTTTCTTTCCAGCGTAGTAGGTGCTTTTCGCCGTCCCAATTAGCAAGCAGCGACGCAGCATAGCCCAAATGCCAGCATCAAAAGTATAGCCGCCAGAGCGTCCTTTAATCATCTCTGCTTCCCGTCCGGGAATAGGTTGATTTTGGGGAGTTCCCGACTTTTTCTTGGTAAAAAAGTTGTAATTCATCGTGTGTCCTCAGCCTTTGCAGGCAAAATATAGTTAACTGGCGGTACAGGATTTGAACCTGCGATCTTCCGGGTAACGATAACCCTCAATTTTCGGTCTTAAAAGACAAGTTATTAATCAAGGATTTCCGGGTGTTCTGCCAATTGAACTAACCGCCAGATATAGTTTTATTTATTTGGTGTGATGAGGCAGGACTTGAACCTGCGACCACTACGATTATGAGTCGATAACCCTAGTTCATCGGCTCTTACAAGCAAGTTGCGAATCAGGATGTTTAGCGCTCTACCACTGAGCTACCCATCACAAGAAAGTTGTATATTTGGGGGGGCGGGTTAGGAGTCGAACCTGTAAACCGATAATCCTCAGTTCTTCGGCTTTTACAAGCAAGTTGCGAACGAGGAATTTTCTCTAAAAATTGCCTATTCAACAATATCTAGAGTCCCCACCCCATAGGTGATTTTTTGGTGTAGCGGAGCAGGATTTGAACCTGCGACCTCAAGGTTACGATAATCCTCAATTCTTCGGCTTTTGCAAGCAAGTGATGAACAAGGCTGGTTTATGCTCGCGCGCTACCAAACTGCGCTACCCGCCACAAGTTTTTGTTAATTTAACATAGTTTTGAATGTTTATTTTTTGGTGTAGCAGAGCGGGATTTGAACCCGCATCCCCGGCGAATTAAGGTTTTTTTCGTTAATAGCGATAACCCTCGATTCTGCGTCCTTTTCAGGCAAAAGTTGGCGCTCTACCAGTTGAGCTACCCGCCACAAGTAATTTAATCCTCATTTTTAATAGCGATCGCCAATTTCTCGGTGAAGCGCTTTGTATTACAAATGTAGTATATGTATTTTCAGTTGTCAACAATTGGAGCAATAATTTTAGAGTTTTAGCTTGAAGTCCCTACCCGCGTTAAAATTCTGGGGCTAAAACAACAAGCCGCTACTATGACAATTACTTGGGAAACCGCCAAAACCTACGAAGACATCCTGTATCACAAAGCTGATGGCATTGCCAAAATTACTATCAATCGTCCCCACAAGCGCAACGCCTTCCGTCCAAAAACAGTGTTTGAACTCTACGATGCGTTTGTTGATGCTAGAGAAGATACAAGTATTGGTGTAGTTCTATTTACGGGAAATGGCCCGCATACCGATGGTAAATACGCTTTTTGTTCTGGCGGCGACCAAAGCGTGCGTGGTGATGCGGGATATATAGATGATGATGGTGTCCCTCGCCTCAATGTTTTAGATTTGCAACGGCTAATTCGTTCGATGCCCAAGGTTATTATTGCTTTAGTTGCTGGCTATGCGATCGGTGGTGGTCATGTTTTACATTTAATATGCGATCTTACTATTGCGGCGGATAACGCGATATTTGGGCAAACAGGCCCTAAAGTTGGCAGTTTTGATGGTGGATTTGGCGCTAGTTACTTAGCGCGGATTGTCGGACAAAAAAAGGCGCGAGAAATTTGGTATTTATGCCGCCAATATAACGCTACTCAAGCCCTAGAAATGGGTTTAGTTAATACCATCGTACCTGTAGAACAACTAGAACTAGAAGGCATCCAATGGGCAACAGAAATATTAGAAAAAAGCCCGATCGCAATTCGTTGTTTAAAGTCGGCTTTTAATGCTGATTGCGATGGACAAGCAGGGTTACAAGAATTAGCTGGCAACGCCACCATGCTTTATTACATGACTCAAGAAGGGGCTGAAGGCAAACAAGCATTTTTAGAAAAACGTCCCCCCAACTTTCGCTCTTTTCCCTGGTTGCCATAAAACAAAGTCAGCCTATAAAGCTTGCAACTACTGCTATTAAAAAATCGCCTCTGTAGCAACTATAAAGGCGATTTTAATTATTAAATCAATATGTAAATAAAACAAACCTAAAATTTGAGCAAACTAAAACACAGTTTTTCTTAAAGTCTTACAGAGTTGCCTTACATCTATCTAATTGTGTATTTAGAGGAGAGTTAATAACTTTTTTAACTTCTACTAAAGGCTGATTTGTATCGCCAACTAGAGGATGTTCGGCAACGGCGGGCATTGCATCGGGCAAGTTCATCATATCTTCTAGATTTTCCCAGGAAGGTGCAAACGCTGGGATCGCCAAAGCACAAGCTTTCCAACCACCGTGAACTGATACATCCAGCAATTGGCACGTACCACCACGTCTTCCTTGGGATTTGTAATAACGGCAGTAACGGCAGGCAGATACAAGCAGGTTTGTGGTTTTCATAAAAGTGTCGCTGAGGAACTCTCTATGACTTTTATTTTGCTTCTATGAAGAAACTACCTTTTCTTTATCAAAGCATTATGAGGCAGTGTTTGTAGCGATCCCGGAGCAAAATTAATTTCATACTTTCTTTAGATTGTGAGGATAATTAGCTGTTTTTAGTAATATTTCGACACAAAAGATTAATCTAGTTAGCAATATTAAAGCGCTCAAATTGGGGATCAATGCGAAACAATTGCTAGTTGCTGTAACATAGGCTGCAATTTACTCAAAAAATATATTAAGAAAAAGTGAATTAATTTTGTATTTAATCAAAATATCTAGTTGATAAATGTATAAATAATAAATAAATAACTATATTTCCGTGTTTTCTGGGTGTTATTTGTTGAGGAATTGCTATCTAAAAGCAATAATTCAGTAACTTCACGGATAAAAAATAATTAAGAGTAATTCTTTAGGCATATTTCTTAATAATTACTTAAAAATCTTTGACAGCGCAAATACAGCAAACTTGCCAGCGTTGCAGTTCGCCGGGAGGTGTAGGAGCATGGCATTGAGGACAAAGAGGCAAATTATGACTTTTCTCTTGCGTCGTTTTGACCCACTGGCTAAAAGCTGCTTGAGCATCTTTGCATTTAGGTGGTTTAGCAGGATTTAAGTTCGTTGGCGATAAAACACTAGGATGAGCGCCCCCAAAAAAATTATCAGCAGTCGCTCGATTTTTGGCAATTGTATCGGGACGTTGCCATTGCGCCGTAGAAAAGCGAATATCTGTTAATGGACTAGGTAAATAAGCGTTCAACTTAGCGAGAATGCGCGATCGCTCCATTGTCAAATTCTGCGCCCAAGCAGCGCTAGAAGTCGCTACCCATAAAACATCTTTTTGGATCGATAGTAATTGAGTGTGAGGAACAATAGCTTGTCCGACTACCTCCGACCAATATTGCAAAGCAATTTGAAAAGGTTGTTGTTGCAAGCGGCTTTGAGCAAAAGCAACAGTTAAAATCCGATCGATTGAATTAAACGACATAACATAATTTAGATTGGGAAAAGGGCGATCGCACTGCATTAAGGAAGCGATACCATAAATTTAATTGCCCCAAGAAAGATTCGACTTATATAATTAGCCCGTATTGCGTCAAGGGCGATCGCAATTTAGAGCAACGTAAATGGAGAGCCATGACATGGGACTGATTGACCGCATCAAACGAGTAATTCGCGCCAATACCAACGATTTAGTTAATAAAGCCGAAGATCCAGAAAAAGTTCTCGAACAAACTGTTGCCGAAATGCAAAGCGATCTAGTACAACTGCGGCAAGCCGTAGCTAGTGCGATCGCCACTACTAAGCGTACCGAAAGGCAAGCCTCTCAAGCCGATTCTGTCGCCCAAGACTGGTACAACCGCGCTCAACTAGCCCTAAATCAAGGTAATGAAATTCTAGCAAAAGAAGCCTTAACTAAGCGCAAATCCTACCAAGAGACGGCTACCGCTCTTAAAGCTCAAATAGGAGAACAAACCAGTGTCGTCAATAAAATCAAAAAAGATATGCAAACGCTAGAAGTAAAAATTGGCGAACTAAAAACAAAAAAAGATATGTATATCGCTAGAGCGCGATCGGCAACAGCTTCGCAAAGGTTAAACGAAATGCTAGGAGGAGTAAATACCAGTAGTTCCCTAAACGCCTTCGCCCAAATGGAAGAAAAAGTACTGCAACTAGAAGCACAATCAGAAGCGATCGCCGAATTAGGTACAGACGACTTGCAAAAACAATTTAATTCTCTAGCTTCCTCTAGCGATGTAGACGCGGAGCTTGCAGCGATGAAAGCGCAACTACCACCTAGCAGCAGCCCAAACCCTTCCCAACAACTACCTCCTAGCTCTACTGCTAAACCGATAGAAGAACTATAGAAGAATTGTTAGTATAGCTAGTAGTAAAAATTGCTTAAAAATCTACCCTTGTTTATAGCAGAAGTAAGAAATTGAGCTTATGTTAAAAACAACCGCCTAAGCTCGTTAGTTATTAAGCTAGGCTTTAAATTAGCCTTGTGTTATTTCCCCAAACCCTTGTAAACCTGAAACGGAATAAATAATAGTTATGGGATTATTCGATCGCATTAGCCGAGTGGTCAGATCAAACCTGAACGATATGGTCAGCAATGCTGAAGACCCAGAAAAAATGTTAGAGCAGTCTATCCTCGAAATGCAGGAAGACTTAGTACAATTGCGTCAAGGTGTGGCTCAAGCGATCGCCGCGCAAAAACGCTCCGAACAACAGTACAATCAAGCTCAAAACGAAGCAAATAAGTGGCAGCGCAACGCTCAACTGGCGTTGCAAAAAGGCGATGAAAATCTAGCCCGTCAAGCTTTAGAGCGCAAAAAAAGCTTTAGCGAAACTGCTACTAGCCTCAAAACTAATCTCGATTCCCAAGTAGGTCAAATTGACACCCTCAAGCGTAGCTTAATTGGTTTAGAAAGCAAAATTGCTGAAGCGAAAACCAAAAAAGATATGCTCAAAGCCAGAATTAGCGCCGCTAAAGCTCAAGAGCAACTCCAAAGCACTGTAGGCAGACTGGGAACGAGCAGCGCGATGGCAGCTTTTGAGCGGATGGAAGAAAAAGTATTGATGCAGGAAGCCCGCGCTCAATCGGCTCAAGAATTAGTCGGTTCGGATCTAGAAAGCCAATTTGCCCAGCTAGAAGCAGGTAGCGATGTAGATGACGAATTAGCCGCCCTCAAAGCGCAAATGTCCCTAGGGCCTGCAACCTCGGCAAGTACACCTTCCCTTCCCCAAGCCAGCCAATCATCTAGCCCAAAATCTAACGAGGTTGTAGATGCGGAATTGGATCAGTTACGCAAGCAATTAGATAATCTTTAAATTGCTTTTAATAAAAATTAATTGGGCGCTCTAATAGATCGGCACGATTAATCGATCTATTGGAGTGCTTTGGATAATTTTTAGCGGTCGGTTAGGTTTATTGTAGAAAAGGCTTAAATAATAAATTGTTATGAGTAAAGCGATCGCCATTAACGATCTAGAGTTTGATGCTGAAGTCATCCAAGCGAATCAGCCTGTATTAGTCTATTTTTGGGCTGCTTGGTGCGGCCCTTGTCGGCTAATGTCCCCTGTCATAGACTGGGCCGCCGAAAACTATAGCGATCGCCTTAAAGTAGTCAAGATGGAAGTAGACCCAAATCAAGCTACCGTCAAGCAGTATCAAGTTGAAGGCGTACCCGCACTGCGGTTATTTCAAGCCTCGCAACTAATCGCATCATCCGAAGGCGCGATCGCCAAACCAAAACTAATCGGCTTTCTCGACTCTCATTTAACTTAAGTTAGCGATCGCCCTTGCTAGAAAAATCATTCAATTGATAATTATGGAATTTGCTCAACGTTTGAATTACCTGCAAGCTAATGTGTTCGCGGATATGGATAAAGCAAAGGCAAAAGCGAGGGCGGCAGGAAAGGAGGTAATCGATTTATCTTTGGGTTCATCGGACTTAGCTACAGCACCCCATGTGATCGAAACCATTACTCGATCTTTGCAAGATCCCAGCACTCACGGTTACTTGTTATTTAATGGCACGCAAAAATTTCGGCAAGCGGCGGCTAATTGGTACGAGCAAAAGTTTGGCATTGCGGTAGATCCAGAAACCGAGGTTTTGCCCCTAATCGGCTCTCAAGAAGGTACGGCACATTTACCACTTGCGATCCTAAATCCTGGAGATTATGCTTTGCTGCTCGATCCTGGCTACCCGTCTCATGCGGGCGGCGTTTATCTAGCAAGCGGGCAAATCTACCCGATGCCAATACGTGCTGAAAATGATTTTTTGCCTGTATTTGCGGAAATTCCCGCGACGGTTCTCTCGCAATCAAAAATGATGGTACTTAGTTATCCTCATAATCCAACAAGTGCGATCGCGCCTTTAGATTTTTTTCAACGTGCGGTAGCTTTTTGCCAGCAACATAATTTAGTTTTAGTCCACGATTTCCCCTACGTTGACTTGGTATTTAACGAGCGAGTAGCACCATCGGTTTTGCAAGCAGACCCCGATAAAAGCGTTTCCATTGAGTTTTTTACTCTATCCAAGTCCTACAATATGGGCGGCTTTCGAGTTGGTTACGCGATTGGAAATTCTTCGCTCATCCAAGCTTTAAGGCAGATTAAAGCTGCCGTTGACTTCAATCAGTATCAAGGTATATTGAACGGTGCGATCGCCGCTTTAACGGGTTCTCAAACCGGGGTAAACGTCGCAAGAGACACCTTCCGTCAGCGTCGAGATGCTTTTATTGAAGCTTTACACCGCATTGGCTGGCACGTTCCCACTCCTGCCGCTACTATGTATATTTGGGCAAAGTTACCCGCTCCTTGGTCTAGTAATTCTATCGATTTTTGCACTCATTTAGTAGAAACTACTGGAGTTGCTGCTTCTCCAGGTTTTGGCTTTGGCAAGTGTGGCGAAGGGTATGTTAGGTTCGCTTTGGTACACGAACCAAAAGTTTTACAAGTTGCTGCCAGTAGAATAGCTAAGGTGCTTGAGACTAGACAACCTTCTTGTTTATAAATTTAACTTTTTTTGTTAAATAGTAAGTTTTTAACTACAGTTTTATAGTTATTTAGGCAATTTTTTACCATAAGCTTAATTGATGACTTGACCCGTCAAATTGGAAACCTATACTATCTGTGTACATAGCAGTGCAGGAGAGATGTCAGTAAGTTAATATCAAACTTCCGTTAAATAACATTATGCTGTTAGTAAGTTTAACTACTTCTCTTGAAACGATTCACTTAGAACTCGCTTTTTTAAGTATAGTATTGAGCAACACCAGTAAACTTTACAAAACTAGCTATTAGGTTGTTCAATTAAAATATGCTTTGAATTTATCGTTTAGAGCTTAATGATTTAACTTATATCCAACTTCTCAATACCTTTTGGATCGAGTTCCATAACTAATAAGCTCGTGAATAGCAATAGAAAAAGTCCAAACATAAAATTGGATGCAGAAGTACCCCAAGGTACTGCTCCAAAGCGTTTATTAATCGTTGAGGATAATAACCTCAATCGGTTGATGTTAAATGATTATTTAAGTTTCTGCGGCTATCAAGTGCTTAGTTTAGCTGATGGGGCTAATTTTTTCGATGAATTAGCTAGTTTTCAGCCTCACTTGATTTTATTAGACCTGAAGCTTCCCGACATTGATGGTTATGTTCTACTAGAACAAATGCAACAAAACCCGCGATGGCGTGATATTCCTGTAATTATCGTTTCTGCTTTTGCCTTTAGAGCCGATCGCCAACGTGCTTTAAATTTAGGTGCGTGTCAGTATTTTATCAAACCAGTTAATCTTACTGAACTAAAACAATCTATTGACCGAGAAATAATTATACGGTCAACTTAAGACCTAGCTATCTATATTTATTTAGCTCTTTGATCGTTTACATATTCCTCAAAGGTGGTTGTTAAATTTTGCAAGTCACGACCAACCTCCGTAACGGTTGCTTCTAATTGAGCAATCAGTAAAACTGCCGTTTGCAATCGATTAAGGTTGGCATCAAGGGCGCGGCGATACTGCTTTTCAAATTCATCTAAGTTCATATTTATAGTTGAGATATTGCTAAGTTACTGAGAAAAAGTAAAAATTTGGCTTTTAACTCTTATCTCTAATTTAGTCTCTGAACTAGCAAAATAAAGCTTAATTGCCATAATTTCATCTTAAAAATCAAAAAAT
>JAPJOW010000177.1:4755-9270 GCA_030826005.1 Aliterella sp. RAGGC_92 | reverse complement strand
AAAATAGAAGATTTAAATGAGTATGTATTAGTAAGTCAAGAGGAGATAGAAGTAGAACTTTATCGCAAAGATCGAGATAATAATTGGATTAAATATATTTTGGGGTAAAGATGACGCAGTTATTTTAGATTCGGTGAACTTGCAACTCCCAATGAGAGAAATTTATGAAGATGTAATGAATGTGTAAATATCAATGTCTAGCATCTTGAATAACTCTAGCCTATTATCTAACCAATCATTGGTAAACCAACTATAAGGTAAAACATCGCCAACTACACTTGCACTAATTCCCATTACCCAAATATGAGCGATTTTAGTAAATATAGGAATTGCAGAAAGTTCCATATTGCTCAACTTACAAATAGTTTGATAACCATTTAAAAATGAGCGTATAATTTCACTGTCTAATTTCCAAACAATTGCTGTATTTATAAATTTTCCAATATCAAAAGCCCTCCAGCCATACCCACATTGATCGAAATCAAATAATGTTGGCTGGTTAATTTGATTAAAATGAGTGTTTCCGGCATGAACATCGCCTATACAAATACCATAAAAAGGCGCGTACTTTGGTAAGTTTAAGGCTAACAAATTCCTTTTAAGTTCTTCAATTTGTTTGTACAAGTAGGTAATATCAGTCTCCCTATGCTTATATAGTGTTGCAATTGCATTTAGTGAAACATCTAACAAATATTCGGTATTCAATTCAGGGCGGATAAAACTACTTTTAAAGTTGCTCGTAGCTTTATGAATAGTTGCAACAGTTTGCCCTAAATTCCGGCTTTGTTCGTTATCTAGTTTTTTATCTACAGATTTACCAGAAGCATAAGAAAATAAAGCCGTATAGCGCGTTCCTTCTGGCGCAGCAATTGCCGTTGTAAAATCACCTGTTATTTTTTCAATTGGGTAGGAAACTGCTAAATTAGATTCATGCAAAAAATTCAGTAATTCTAGTTCAAAATCAATTTCATCTTTATTTCTCCAACTATGACGATAAACTCTCAAAATGTATGGTTTTTGTTCTGTTTCTACTAAATAAGTGTCATTCAATCCCCGTTTGAGTAGTTGACAACTTTGAAAGCTGCCAACTTGATAATTGCATAACACATTTTGCTTTAATGCTTCACTAGAAGGAAGAGAATGAATTACAGGTATAAACTGGGAAAACATACAAATAAATTCCCTTGGTATAATTGCAGCTAGTTATCTGATGCGATCGCAATTTACTTATAACAATAAAAATATGAGCAATAATCCTCGTGCGATCGCATTTGGCAGTATTAATATGGATTTAGTTGCTACAACGCCGAAGTTACCCGTACCTGGCGAAACTTTACTAGGACGCAATTTTTTTACTGTACCTGGTGGTAAAGGAGCAAATCAAGCCGTAGCAATGGCGAGGTTGGGAGTAGCTACTTACATGGTAGGGCGGGTAGGTGATGATAATTTTGGCAGCCAATTAATTAAAACTCTCCAAGCTGCGGGAGTAAATATAGAAAATGTATTCGTAGATGAAAATGTTAGTAGTGGCGTAGCGCTAATTAGCGTTGACGATAGAGGGGAAAATCAAATCATTGTTGTACCTGGTGCAAATGGATGTGTGGATAGCACCGATGTAGAAAACTTAAACACGTTACTCCCTCATTGTCGCGCTTTGTTGATGCAATTTGAAATTCCGTTGCCGAGTATTTTATTAGCCGCCCAAGCTGCTAAAAGTTTAGGAGTAAAAGTAATTCTCGATCCTGCGCCTGTTTTAAAAGAAATACCCGCCGAACTTTATGGGTTAGTTGATATTATTACGCCCAATCAAACAGAAATTGGGCAGTTAGTGGGGTTTACCGTAAACGATGTAGATTCAGCAACAAAGGCAACAAATATTTTATTGCAGCGCGGGGTTGGATGCGCGATCGCTAAACTAGGAATAAAAGGGGTAGTTTGTGCCACAAAGGAGGAAACATTTTTTGTCCCTGCTTTCCCGGTAGAGACTGTAGACACAGTGGCGGCGGGAGATGCTTTTAATGGCGGTTTAGCGGCGGCAATCGTTGAAGACATACCATTAAGGCAAGCCGTTATTTGGGGATGTGCGGCAGGGGCGATCGCTGCTACAAAGTCGGGAGCGCAGTCTTCTATGCCTACAAAGGAGGAATTAATTAATTTTTTACACGCAAGAGAGCAATTTAAGTAACTTATAAACTAACTCATCCCGCGCAACGGACTATTGTCCGTCACGCACCTAACTCACCTGCCCTTAACAAGCATTCAGTTAGATCAATACAATCTCATAATACGACGATTGCTCAACAAAAGTCAAGGTGTCTATTAATAAGAATTGCTTAACTAAAAGAGGTGTTTAATAAATAAAGAAACTGAATTAATAGATGAAGTTAAAAATGAAAGAAGACATCGCAAGTAGCTAACTAAGTAGTTATCAACTTAAAAATTAAAAAGTAAAAGCAATGACAATTCCTGACGGACCGAGTAGTTCAATTTTAATGAGAAGAATAAGTACAATTAAGTGGATTTTCAACCCATTTAAAGTGCTTGAAGAACGAGTCGAAAAGTATGGCGAAAGTTTTACAATTTCCAAAAATATATCGCCTTTAGTTATTTATTTCACAAACCCCCAGGCAATTGAACAAATTTTTACCACTAACTCAGAATTATTTGATACAAATAGCGCCAACGATATATTGCTGCCACTATTGGGCGAACACTCAATGATTTTGCTTGGGGGAGCAAAGCATCAACGTCAAAGGAAATTATTGATGCCGCCTTTTCATGGCGATCGCTTACGCACCTACGGGGAGTTAATTGATAACGTTACTAATCGCGTAATAAGTCAGTGGCAGGTGGGAAAACCATTTGCAGTGCGATCGTCAATGCAAGAAATCTCATTGCAAGTAATTCTTAACGCAGTATTTGGCATTCATGAAGGAGAAAGATTTGACGAATTGCGGAAAGTATTAACAACTATGTTAGATTCGGTTGGATCTCCAGTAAGTTCCTTACTGCTATTTTTTACATCTTTGCAAAAAGACTGGGGTGCTTGGAGTCCTTGGGGGCGTTTTTTGCGTCTCAAACAGAAAATTAATAGTTTGCTAATAGCTGAAATAACAGAAAGAAGACAACAAAACGATCCTAATCGCGATGACATTCTGAGTTTACTTTTAGCCGCACGAGATGAAGAAGGGGAAGCAATGACTGATGAAGAATTGCGCGACGAATTGATTACCTTGCTATTTGCCGGACATGAAACTACAGCTTCGGCATTATCATGGGCTTTGTACTGGATTGATTTATTGCCCGAAGTAAAAGAAAAATTGCTAAACGAGCTTAAAACCTTACCTGCGGGTTCTAATTTTAGCGATATTGCGCGGTTGCCGTATTTGAATGCCGTTTGCTGCGAGACGTTACGAATTTATCCGATTGCAATAACTCCCTTTCCGCGCGTGTTAAAAGTACCGATGGAAATAATGGGTTATCAACTTGAACCGGGTACGCTGTTATTAATTTCTACTTATCTCACCCACCAAAGAGAGGATATTTATCCCGAACCAAAAAAGTTTAAACCAGAGCGTTTTTTAGAAAGGCAATTTTCACCTTACGAATACTTACCTTTTGGGGGCAGCAATCGTAGATGTATTGGTGCGGCTTTTGCTATGTTTGAGATGAAATTGGCACTGGCGACTATTTTGACTAATTGCGAGTTGAAGTTAGTTAATAATCGTCCGATTAAACCAACCAGGCGCGGCTTGACGGTTGCACCTCCAGCAAATATGCAGATGGTGGTTACAGAATTAAAAAAACAAGAACAGCCTGTTTTGGTGTAAAAGCGATCGCGCTGTGCAATTTTGACTAAATGGCCGTAGTAAATATTGGAGACGTTGCACCGCAATGTCTCTACTTTCCAATATCTTCATTCCACAATTGGGAATTATTATTAATAAACTCACTCATTAACTGCTTGCATTCAACCAAATCTAAATCGATGACTTCCACCCCGTGAGACTTCATAAATTCTTCCGCACCGGGGAAAGTCTGGGATTCTCCAGCAACCACTTTTTTAATACCAAACTGAACTACCGCACCAGCGCAGAGATAGCAAGGCATTAAGGTTGAGTACAAAGTTGTCCCCTGATAAGTGCCAATTCTACCCGCATTCCGTAGACAATCGATCTCTGCATGAGTAACCGGATCGCCATCTTGGACTCGTTTATTGTGTCCTTGTCCAATAATTACGCCATCTTTCACTAGCACCGAACCTATCGGAATACCGCCTTCAAGTAAACCAAGTTTAGCTTGGGCGATCGCACTGCTCATATATTCATTCATACAATGTCCTCCTACAACTGACTACATACTTGCAGGATCTAACCGGATAAAACAAGTATAAATTGGCAAGGTTCTAGCAAGAGAAGTGATTTTAATTTACGGTTGCTTTGGTGCAGCTACTCTAACAACTTCAATATCTAAATCTAGTGCTTCTGCTACTTGTTCTAAAGTTAGCCCCATTTT
>JAPJOW010000177.1:0-4655 GCA_030826005.1 Aliterella sp. RAGGC_92 | reverse complement strand
CTTCCTCTTGTGCTTCTTGGTAAACTCTAGTGTTTTTAATCAGGTCTAACCCTAACATTGCTTCTACCTCCTGACGGTTGAGATTGGGAAACTTGTATATTACTATTGTCTCTATAAACTCTAAGATTTGCTGCTGCAATTGTTCATCAGTTACTTGTTGCCTTGCTTGCGAAATTAGATTTATAGCTTTTGCTGGAGCTTTTTTATTGCTTTCTATTACTAACTGAACAATTCCTACCCCAAGTGATTGATTTGCGCCTAGTTCGTCTAAATATACTCTACGGACGCGATCGCTATTTAAAAGAAATTGATAAGGTACAAGTTGCGTTGATTCAATACTCCGCCGGGGATAAACTACAATCGCCTGCCAATTGTTTACCACTTTGTATTGGTACAAATATAAAAAGATTTCCGCAAATAGGCGATAGTAAAAGGTTTCATCAGATTGAAACTGCACTTCAACAAAGTAGATTGGTAAGTCTGGCTTGTCTATTGGTGGCAAAAATAGTCCATCCAAGCGAAAAGCAACTTGTTTTAGTTCAATTGATGTAAATTGATAATCGTCAGCAAGAGAGGCTGATTGACCGATTAATTCAAAAAATATGCTCGGAAATTTTTGAAACAGATAGTAGAAAAGAGTATCGGTTTTCACTAAAGATCGACCAACAAGTCCAAAATTGATTTTAGGGTTAAATGCGAAGCCCTGCGTGCGCGCTTGCGCTATCGCATTATTTATAGATTCACCCCTACAACCCCTGACCTGATTAGAGCGTCGCTAGACTTAGATAAAACTTTCCCTTCTGCAACTCCCCTATTCTCCTTGTCTCCCCCTCTCATTTCGTCATCAACGCCACTATTTAAAGTTCCGAAGCAGTATCCGGTGCAACTACTTCTCCCGTACCAATTTCTAGAATCATATCTTGGTCGGTAATCAATTGGCTTAATTCCTTAACTTGCAAATTCATTTGTTCGCAAGCAGCTTTAAGAGAACTAGAAAAAGTATTGAGATCGTCACCATAACCACATTGTAACGCTGCTGTTTCAATGCCCTGTTTAGCATTCGCTCTAGCGCAGTCAACTAATTCCGTGCCTTGCAATGGTGTAGATGATGCCATAATCTTAATAATTTTTACTTGATACTGGTTGCCAATTTAGCAACTTCTCACCTCTAGAGACATCCTTCTTGTGGAAGAAGGATGTTTTTTAAACAGGGAAAAACGTTGAAAGGCAATGCAGATAAGGGATAAATGCCCCCTACTACCAGAATTAATATAAAAATGGACTACGGCACTACGGCGATTGCGACGACATTTATTACTTAAAGTATTCCTTCCCAGTAAGAGTATATCGGTGCGGCTACAGAAACCAAAATATAAGCAACTATTTATCATTTTGCCAGTACTTGTAAGCGCTGTATGCCATCGTTACAACTCCGGTAATAATTGCCGATTCATCTACATCAAATAATGGATGGTGTAAAGGGTAGTTAAGAGCGCGATCTTTATAACCCACCCCTAAGCGAAACATCGCCCCCGGAGCGCGTTCTAGATACATAGAAAAGTCTTCCGCCCCCAATGATGGTTCTGTAAGCACCAAAACGCGATCGCTCCCAAAAGCTTCTTCCGCCGCCGTCTGTACCAACTGAGACAAAGCTAAATCGTTTTGCACCGATGGCACGCCGGGACGATAATTAATGTGATACCGAGCGCCGTAGTTGTCGCAAATGCTAGAAACTATTTTAGTAATCCAATTAGGCAAGTTAGCGCGGGTTTCTGGGTGCAGACTTCGCACTGTGCCTAACAATTTTACGCGATCGGCAATGACATTTGGCGCTCTGCCACCGTTAATTTGCCCGATACTCAACACTACCGGACGCAGAGGGTTTTGGGTGCGGCTAATTGCTTGCTGGAGATTAGTAATAACTTGCGACGCAATCCAAATTGCATCTATAGCCTCGTGAGGTCTAGCACCATGTCCAGACTCGCCAATAATCTCAATTTCTAAGTCATCGGCGGCGGCGGTTAACGCGCCGTAGCGCACGCCAATTGAACCTGCGGCTATAGACGGAAAAACGTGCAAAGACAGTATAGCTGTCACCTTATCCATCCCACCATCAGCAATCATCCAACTTGCGCCTTGAGCAATTTCTTCCGCCGGTTGAAACAATAACCGCACATTACCAGGTAACTCGCTGGCAAGTTGAGCCAAAATCATGCCCGTACCCAAGCCTACGGTCGTGTGTACGTCGTGTCCGCAGGCGTGCATAATCCCCGGCTCGCGCGAAGCATACTCTAAGCCTGTACGCTCCTCAATGGGCAAAGCATCCATATCTGTGCGAATTGCCAATAATCGCGCGTCCGTGCCATTGCCGATTACTTCGGCGACAACTCCAGTTTTACCTACAGTTTCAGTAACGCGAACGCCACTAGAAGATAAAACTCCCGCCACAAAAGCAGCAGTTTTGTGTTCTTGGGCGCTTAATTCAGGATGGGCGTGGATGTGGCGGCGAATTTCAATCAGGCGCGGTGATAGTTTTTCTGCCAGTTCTTGAATACGAGTTAGCATTAATCAATTAATCGAGCGGCTTATCCCCCATCATAAAGAATTGTTAACGGATCGGGACATATTTTTTTAGCTACTTAGACGCATTGGGACAGTAATATTTAGTAGCCAAGTTAGTAATAATTTGGGCATTAACTATACTTGATTGCTCGACGGTTTCTGTAGCGTGCTTTTGTTTGATTTGGTCAAGGGAAATTCCTGATTTTAACTCGCTACATACTCTTTGTGCTTGGGAACTAGCTACTTGTGGTGATTGCTGGGCGTTAGCTAGTAAGTTGTCCCGGACTTCAGCGTACTGCATGACACTACGCTTATATTCTGCCAAAAATGCCTCGTCAGTGTTGACCGGAACTTTGGGCGCAGATTTTTGCGCGCCACAAAGAGCAGTTTGAGAAAAATCAACGGTATTACCAGAAGCAGTAGTTACAAAACAGGCGTAATCTAATTGTTGTTGAGAATACGCCCGATCGCTAACTCCTGGTAGCAAACAAACAGCAGTAAAGGCGATCGCGCTGAAATATTTAACGACATTCATTTTGTTACGGGGGATTAAGTTCTGTAGCTAGTAATCCCCAACTAGGGGAGAAACTAACATCCACAACAAATTTTTGCCGTAACTACCAGTAGCGGCGATCGGAAGTTACTAACCCGCTAGGAGAAGTTGTTAGCCGAAACTTAGAGCCGCGAAAATTAGCGTAAGTTGTAGTTGCACCCTTAAAATTTGCGCCATCCAAATTAGTAGCAAATAGCCCCGCGCGAGTTAAATCGGCATTTTCCAAAGTCGCCGAGCGGAGGTTAGCGCCGGTAAAAGTAGCGCTAGTTAAATTAGCACCAGTGAAATTAGCAGCTTCTAAATTAGTTTCGCTTAAGTCTGCCCCCGCAAGATTAGTTTGAGACAAATTAGCTTGACTTAAATTAGCGTTTCGTAAGTTAGCACCAGTAAGATTGAGTTCGTTCAGGGGAGCGCCGCTTAAATCGCACCTCGGACATAAACCTGTTTGCTTTAGCTGTTCTAGGTCTTCCGGGCTAAAAGCATTAGCTGGAGTCATCAAGCCCAAAGAAGCGATTATAGTAACGATAGCAAAAACACTTATTTTCATCTGCTTAATTAGAATTGAACGCAATTTACAGGTTAAATTTATCACCTTTATCTTGAGCTTGGCGAGATGCCCTTAGAGCTAATAGACGCAGAGCTAATTACTGAGTTCCCTAAAATACCGAGGTAAACCAATGATTCCTGGAGAAATAATCGTCCAAAAAGGAGAAATCAAACTAAATGCAGGATTGCAAGCAATAAATGTAGTTGTAGCAAACTCCGGCGATCGCCCAATTCAAGTCGGCTCTCATTTTCACTTCTATGAAGTCAACGAGGCTTTAAGTTTTAACCGAGAACAAGCAAAAGGAATGCGCCTCGACATTCCCGCCGGGACAGCGATCCGTTTTGAACCTGGAGACGAAAAAAAAGTAACTTTAGTACCGTATACAGGTAGCCGTCAAGTGTACGGATTTAACAATAAAATTAACGGGTCGTTGGATAAATAGAGAAAATATATGAGTTACCGCATGGATCGCCGCGCTTACGCCCAAACTTACGGCCCAACCGTAGGCGATCGCATTCGTTTGGCAGATACAGAGTTATTTATTGAGGTAGAACAAGATTTTACTACCTACGGCGATGAAGTTAAGTTTGGCGGCGGGAAGGTAATTCGCGACGGGATGGGACAATCTCCCATTTCTAACGCCGATGGTGCGGTAGATTTAGTCATTACTAACGCTTTAATTCTCGATTGGTGGGGAATTGTTAAAGCCGATATTGGCATCAAGGGCGGACGTATATTTAAGATTGGCAAAGCTGGCAACCCTTATGTTCAAAACAATGTAGATATTATTATTGGTGCGGGTACAGAAGTAATTGCCGGGGAAGGTTCAATCCTTACCGCCGGGGGAATAGATAGCCATATCCATTTTATTTGTCCCCAACAAATTGAATGTGCGGTTTCATCAGGAATTACGACAATGATTGGCGGCGGTACAGGTCCCGCTACCGGGACAAACGCTACTACTTGCACTCCTGGGGTTTGGAATATTCACCG
>JAPJOW010000176.1 GCA_030826005.1 Aliterella sp. RAGGC_92 | reverse complement strand
AAATCGCATTTACTCAAGTTAGCGCGAACTAAATTAGCTTCGCTAAGGTCTGTCCAACGCAAATCTGTATTAGAAAGATCCGCCCCCGCCAGCATTACGCCCAAGTCAATTACCCGCACTCCGTAGAGACGATCTTCGGCGTATCCACCATTGCCGTTTAAAATAGCTCTACCTAAACGTAAATCGCGCTGTAAGGGTGTAAGTAACTTTGAACGGGATAGAAACCGAATAATTTTAGCTTTCCCACTACCATCTACACTACTAAAAATAGCTGCCGTGCGTCCTTCAGCGATCGCTCTTTCTTGGGGCCAATCTTCCAACAACCCTTGTTCGTCTAATACTAAGTCCGATACACCTTGAAAATAAGCATCAATTGTTTGCTGTTGGGTAATTAAGTTTTGTTGGACAGTGAGCAAGTTTTGCTGAATAGTTAAGTCTTTAGAAATAACGTACTGTCGCCAAGCTACATAAACAGCAATAACAGCAATTAAAATTTGCCCCAAAGCGCCAAACCATTCCGCAAGTGTCCCAAAGGCATCCCAGTTAATTTGTTCTCCCCAAGCGTAGAGTTGGTTATTAATGCCTGTAAAGTTAAATAACCCCACAATCGCGGCAGCAAGCCCCAAAAAAGCCACAAATAGCGACCTTTCTTGAGGGGATACCATTTCTGATATGACTTTTTGCAACCAGGGAAAAATTACCGCGACTGAAAGTAGTAAAGCAAGTAGCGTTCCCGCAATGCCAAGAAGAAAGTTATTTAAAATAACTCCAATAATTACTATAGCGATCGCAATTAAAGTTACAACAATCGCGCGCGGGCTACCTGTACGAAACTTAGCTAAGTCTTGATTAGTAGAACGAGACTGAGATAAAGCCGCAAGATTTTGGGGCGATTGCAAGGATGACAAAGCTGCCAAAGCTTGTTGGGTTGCCAAATCTGCCGTGCTGATGCCTAAATCTTTACCATTGCGATCGTCGCTTGGTGGTTCTGAGTTACCGGAGGAGTTAGGCTGAGAAGAATTTGAGTCAATTGTCATGCTGCTATTTTGACAGTGGGTCGCTTCAAATAAAATAGTTTAAGCATTGGCAATTTGTCAGGGGTCTTTAGTTACCCCAATTTTAAGATGAAAGTACGGGAAACGTCAGAATTATCTAGGCAGTCTACTAAAGATTTTTTATGGTCTTTTTGGTTTACCTTGCCAATTTACCCTTTTAGCCAAAGGCAGACAATCCGCACAGAAGTTGTCTCTGGTACTGTTTGGACTTTCGATCAGCTTCAAGGCATTTTTTATGTTGTAGTCCCCATCCGCATGAGCGTTGTGAAGCTAGAGGAGGGCGGTTTGCTTATCTACGCGCCCGTTGCCCCAACTCCCGAATGTATCCGGCTTGTGAATGAATTAGTGGCAACGCATGGCGATGTTAAATATATTATTTTGCCTACTAGCTCTGGATTAGAACATAAAGTATTTGTCGGCCCTTTTGCGAGATACTTTCGCCAGGCTCAAATATTTGTAGCGCCCAAACAATGGAGTTTTCCGCTTAACTTACCTCTTAGTTGGCTGGGGTTGCCAGCAAAAAGAACTCAGGTACTCCCAGAAGATAGTAGTAAAACTCCCTTTGCTAACGAGTTTAATTATGCTATCCTCGGTGCTTTTGAACTTGGACTAGGTAAGTTTGCCGAAGTTGCTTTTTTTCACAAAAAATCGCGCACTTTATTACTAACAGATACGATAGTTTCCGTACCCGCCGAACCTCCGGCAATTGTTCAGTTAGATTCTTATCCATTACTTTTTCATGCCAAAGACAAGGCTACCGATCGCATTGCAGATACCTACGCCAATCGTTGTAAAGGATGGCAGCGCATTTGTTTATTTGCATTGTATTTTGCTCCTGGATCTCTTGAAATCCCACCGTTACAAGAACTCTTTAGCAATGCCTTAAAAGCCAGCGATCGCTCAAAAAAAGCCTATTTTGGTTTATTTCCTTTCCAATGGCAGCATAACTGGCAGCGATCTTTTGCAGTGCTGCGCGATCGCAAATTGTTTGTTGCCCCCGTATTGCAAACTTTAATTCTTAACCGCGCTCCTACGGAAACTCTTGCTTGGGTAGATATTGTCGCAAGTTGGGATTTTGAGCGAATTATTCCCTGTCACTTCGATTCGCCCATTGCAGCACAACCCCAACAATTTCGCCAAGCCTTTGCTTTTCTTGAAAAAGCTACTTTTACAAATAGTTCCCTCCCAGAATCAGACTTGGAATTACTAAAAAAACTAGAGACAGGCTTGCAAAAAACTAGGATTCTCCGCCCTGTTACCGATAAGTTGTAGAACAAAAATCTCTTTACTTAACAACCAATTGGGAATAAATACTTATAAACTTGTATTTATTTATGTAAATAGGTTGCCCTTTAGGGGTTGTTTCTTGCTCAAAAATATGTTAAATAATTCTATGGATTCAAAGTGGCGGCTTATTCTTCAGCGTTTGCTACCATTGCTATTTTTAGGCTCGTTAAGCGCCACCTTACTAATTGGTAATTTAGGAGCTTTCGCGCAATTGTCCCGCCCAGAAATTCGCGGCGTGTGGATGACTGTTAATGACAAAAATATTTTACGCGATCGCACTAAAGTTAAAGATGCCATGCAGCAATTGCGGCAGCTAAACTTTAACACCGTTTACCCGGTAGTGTGGAACTCTGGCTATGTGATGTACGATAGCGCCGTAGCCAAGCGTAACGGCATTCAACCTTTTGTTTACAAAGGCTTTGACGGACATGATGTTTTGGCGGATGTGACAAATCAGGCTCATCGGCAAAAATTGCTATCTATTCCCTGGTTTGAATTTGGCTTTATGGCTCCTCCCACATCGGAACTTGCAACGACGCATCCGCAATGGTTGACGCAACGCCAAGATGGAAGCCAAACCTCGATTAGTTCGGCGGGGGAAGTTGTGTGGCTCAATCCTTTCCATCCCCAAGTACAGCAACTTATGACCGATCTTGTGATAGAAATTGTCAGCAAATATAGCGTTGATGGCATTCAGTTTGACGATCACATGAGTTTGCCTAGAGAATTTGGCTACGATAAATATACGATCGCTCTGTATACTCAAGAAACTAAAAAAAATCCTCCCGCTAATTTTCAAGATCCAGAATGGACGCGCTGGCGGGCAGATAAAATTACGGCTTTTATGATGCAACTCCATCAAGCTGTAAAATCAGTTAGACCTAACTTAATTTTCTCTGTAGCTCCCGCCCCTTACGATGCGGCTTACAAGTTGCATTTGCAAGACTGGCTTAGTTGGGTACGGTTAAATATTGTCGATGAACTAATCGTGCAAGTTTATCGCCCTGATGTGCCTAGTTTTGTCGCTAAAATTATCCGTCCCGAAATTCAAGAAGCCCAACAAAAAATTCCTACAGGTATTGGAATTATTACAGGTTTGAGAACGCGCCCCGTATCAATTAGACAAATACAATTGCAAGCAAGGGCGGCAAAACAACGCGGCTTAGGCGTTTCTTTCTTTTACTACGAAAGTTTGTGGAATCATAATTTAGAAACCGTCGCTCAGAGGCAATCGGGATTTCAATCGCTGTTTCCTTCTTTAGCTTTACGGGCGACTCGATAAAACGAGGGATCTACTTTAGTCACTTGCGATCGCTTCAACCAGGATTTCAATTACGATTTCTGGATCGATAGGTTTGGAAATGTGGCATTGAAACCCTGCGGCGATCGCACTAACGCGATCGAGTTCTCCAGCGTAAGCAGTTAGGGCTATAGCGGGGATTTGTCCGCCTTGCGGTAAGGTACGAATTTGCCGCAACAGCATATAACCATCCATTTGTGGCATTCCAATATCGCTGACGATCGCATCGGGCATAGCTTGGGATACGGCTTGCAGCGCCTCAAGTCCCGAACTTGCAGTTGTAACAAGCGCCTTGGCTTGTTCTAGGACAAAGGCAAGGAATTCGCGCGAATCTGCTTCATCATCTACTATTAAAATCCGCTTACCGCATAAATTATTTGTTTTAGCGTCCGGCGGCGTTGGATTTGATGGTAAGGGCGATCGCGCTAACGGAATTTGAACGCTAAAAGTTGCGCCTTGTTCGCTCCCTGGACTATCTACCGCTACCGTTCCCCCGTGCATTTCAATTATTTGTTTGACAATGGCAAGTCCCAACCCCAACCCGCCAAACTTGCGCGTAGTTGCTGCATCTTCTTGGCGAAAATGCTCGAATACATAAGGTAAAAAGTCGCAATTAATGCCTTTGCCTGTATCGGTAACTTTAATTTGGGCATAGTTGCCGATACAAGCTAATTCAACGGTGACTTTTCCGCCTTGGGGTGTAAATTTGATTGCATTTGATAAAAGATTCCATACCACTTGTTGCAATCGCCCCGCATCTCCCATTGCTTTACCAACGCTAGGCGTATGAATTATTTGAATCGTAATTGATTTAGCTTCGGCGGCTAATCTTACCGTTTCTAAGGCGGCGGAAATGACGCTACTTAGATCGACAGGCGTTACTGTTAAACTCATTTTGCCGCGCAAAATTCGGGAAATATCGAGCAAGTCATCAATTAGTTGTACTTGCAGTCGCGCATTGCGCTCGATAGTAGAAATCGCATAACTTGTTTTTGCTTCATCAAGTCTGCCTTGCTGCAATAGCCTCGACCAACCTAAAATTGGATTAAGAGGCGATCGCAATTCGTGAGATAACACCGCCAAAAACTCATCTTTAATTCGGTTGGCAGTTTCCGCCGCTTCGCGCGCTGCTTGTTCTCGTTGCAAAAGTTGTTCGCGCTCTTGTTCGATGCGTTTGCGATCGGTCACATTGCGAAAATAAATAGTAAGTCCCTTCGCCGCCGGATAGAGGCGAATTTCGTACCAACGATTGTGATCGGGGTAGAAATTTGTCATAGACTCCGCCACGCGATTGCTCATTACACGGTGGTAAAACGGCTCAAACTCGCTGCCAATAAGACCAGGAAATTCTACCCAAATGTTTTTGCCAATTAAATCTCCTGGAGAGTAATTAAGTAGTTTTTCTGCTTGCTGATTAAGGTAAGTAAATTGCCAATTTTCGTCTACAGCAATAAAGGCATCGGTGATACTCGCCAAAATATTCCGGCTTTGTGCTTCACTTGCTTGTAAAGCAAGCTTTGCTTGTTCGCGCTCTTGCTCAACGCGCTTGCGATCGCTTATATCTGTAAATAAAACAGCGACTTTTCGTTCCCTTGGCTGTCCGATGCGGAAGGCATAAACATCAAACCAACGATTCATTGCTTCGGCGTAATCCTCGAAACGTAGAGATTCACCAGTTAAGGCAATATTGCTATAAGTTTTCGTCCAGCGATTTTCAATACCTGGTACTAACTGACGCGCCGTTTTCCCTGTCGCCTGTTGCAGTCCGGTTTGGTTTTCAAAAGCTGGATTGACTTCCAAAAAGCGGTGATCGATTGCCTCGTCGTTCTCGTCAAATAGCACTTCAATGACACAAAAGCCTTCATCAATCGATTCAAACAGCGTTCGATAGCGTTCCTCCGATTGCCGCAAGGCAGACTCAGCGCGCTGGCGAACGTCAATAATCTCAAAGTTATCGGTTGTTTGTTCGAGAATGTCAATTTGTTGAGGCTGGGAAATTTTATTTAATGTTGTAACTACGGCATACGGAGTTGTAGAGTAGTCTTGAAATAACGGGGTTGAATTTAATTGCAACCATACCAATTCCCCGCTTGGTTGATGAAAACCTACTTTATCGTGACAAGGTTTGCCCGACTTTAAAGCAACGATCGCTGGATAGTTTTCTGGGGCGACGGGAGAGCCATCGGGATAAATTGTCTGCCAAGATGGTGCAAACGTCGTAGTACCTACAAGCTGTTTGGCGCTATAGCCCAACAATTGCTCTGTAATGCGACAGCAAGATGCGATCGTACTATCTGCAAATTGAAAAATCGTTCCTGTTTGGCTGTCAATGCTCACCCGGCGATCGTTATCGCGAGCAATTTCTGCTTTGGGAAAAGTTAGAAATTCTTCATCCTGCATTACATTTTGGAGCTTGCTAAATTATGTTGGCATATACAGTTGCCGTAAATTTCTTTATTATAGTGCGATCGCCTTATGGAACTTATGGTTTGCGATCTTTCATAGCAAGCGATCGCAAAATTGTTTTTCAAGCTTTATTTTGCGATCGTCAAACGATCGTCAAAAAGGTAAATATTTCGCGATTCGACTTTTAAGCAGAACCTCAAAAGCCTTGGTACTATGGGTTTTAAAAAAAGCTGGTGACAAGATTTGAACTTGCGACCGGCTGATTACAAATCAGCTGCTCTACCCCTGAGCTACACCAGCATAAGAAATCAATATAGCTAATTTATGACTTTTTGGCAAGCTAACAGAGAAAATGTGACTAAACAAGCAAGCTGGCTGCAAAAATATTTGATACTGTTTTAAAACAGTCATTTTGCGGCACAGGTGGGTAAACGAGCAATGGGTTCTCGCCCTGGGTCAAAAAAGACTCGAAAATATTGTTTACTCAATCCAAGACAAACATGGCAGCGTTGAAAGGACGAGATTTATTAAGTTTGGCAGACTTGACGACCGATGAAGTACAAGAACTTCTGCACCTAGCAGCACAGCTAAAATCTGGACAGATAAATATTCGCTGCAACAAAGTTTTGGGCTTACTTTTTTATAAAGCTTCCACCCGGACGCGGGTAAGTTTTTCTGTAGCTATGTATCAATTAGGCGGACAAGTAATCGATCTCAATCCAAATGTTACTCAAGTTAGTCGCGGCGAACCTGTAGAAGATACAGCTAGAGTTTTAGACCGTTATTTAGATATTTTGGCAATTCGGACTTTTGAGCAGCAACAATTAGAAACTTTCGCAAATTATGCCAAAATTCCCGTAATTAATGCTCTAACCGATCTGGGGCATCCTTGCCAAATTTTGGCGGATTTACTCACAATCAAAGAATGTTTTGGCGAATTTGCGGGCAAAACTTTAACTTATTTAGGCGATGGAAATAATGTTGCTCATTCGCTACTATTAGGCTGCGCTTTGGTAGGTATGAATGTAAGAATTGCAACGCCTAGCGAATATAAGCCCGATCCTACAGTTGTAGAAAATGCTCGTAGTATTGCCGCAAATAAAACTGAAATAACTATTACTCAAGATCCTATCGCTGCGGCGAAAGGAGCGGACGTACTTTATACCGATGTGTGGGCAAGTATGGGGCAAGAATCGGAAGCATTGGCGCGAATCCCCTTATTTCAACCTTATCAAATCAACGAGCAATTATTAAGCGTTGCCGACAAAAGCGCGATCGTTTTACACTGTTTACCAGCCCATCGCGGCGAAGAAATTACGCACGAAGTAATGGAAGGTTCGCAATCAAAAATTTGGGATCAAGCAGAAAATAGAATGCACGCTCAAAAAGCCTTACTTGCAAGTTTATTAGGTGCAGATTAAAAAGAATATTTGAAAAAAATATAACTTTTTCTTTGATTATTTTGTCAGTAAGGGCATTTATGTAGTACGAATGTTCTAGAGGCATTTTTATTTTCCGCCCCCGGCATATTCATGGAAACCTTAACTGAAGCTCAACAACAATTGTACAACTGGTTGGTGGATTACGTCCGCACTAACCAGCATTCGCCATCGATTAGACAAATGATGCAGGCGATGCAATTAAAATCGCCTGCGCCCGTACAAAGTCGTTTAGAACATTTACGCGCTAAAGGATATATAGAATGGACAGAAGGTAGAGCAAGAACAATTCGGATTAGTCAAAGCGTGCGATCGGGAGTTCCGGTTTTAGGTGCGATCGCGGCAGGTGGTTTAATCGAACCATTTACCGATACCGTAGAACAAATAGACTTTATGCACCAGTTTGTACCGCCGCAAACTTTTGCGCTGCGCGTCATGGGTGACAGCATGATCGACGAACATATCACCGAAGGCGATTTAGTATTAATGCGTCCGGTTTTAGAACCAGATCAGCTAAAAAACGGTACGATTGTCGCCGCAATGGTAAATGGACACGGTACGACATTAAAACACTTTTATCGACAAGGCGATCGCGTGACTCTAAAACCCGCAAATGCTAAGTACAAACCAATAGAAGTTAAAGCAATGGAAGTCCAAGTCCAAGGCGCACTAATTGGCGTTTGGCGAGGTTATAACTAAAGGTATGAAATATTACCTTGTTTAACACCGTATCAAATGTACCTAACGCAGAATCCAGCCCAGCGACTGCCCAATTTACTCCAGCGATTAGTTACAGAAAATCGCGGCAATTACCGCCTTACACCACAACAAGGATGTCCGCGCTTACCGTCATCAATTCAATTGCGAGAGTATCAAAAGCTTGCAGTCGCTAACTGGTTTGGCAATTCTGGGCGGGGAACGCTGAAAATGGCGACGGGTAGTGGCAAAACTATTACAGGTTTAGCGATCGCCTGCGAACTATATCAAAAAATTGGCTTGCAGGTATTGCTTGTAGTATGTCCTTACCGCCATTTAGTCAGCCAGTGGGCGCGTGAAAGTGAAAAATTTGGACTATCACCCGTTTTAGCTTTTGAAAGCGTCACTGGCTGGCAAAGTCAGCTATCTACTCAACTGTACAATGTCCGCTCTGGCAACCAGGCGTTTTTGACGGTAATTACCACTAATTCAACTTTGATGGGCGAGGGTTTACAATCGCAGTTAAAATACTTCCCGGAAAAGACTTTAATTATTGGCGATGAGGCGCACAATTTAGGCGCACCCAAGCTAGAACAAAGTTTGCCTCGTAATATTGGCTTGCGCTTGGGTTTATCCGCTACTCCAGAGCGATATTTTGACGAGATTGGCACAGAATTTGTATTTGATTACTTTGGTAAGGTATTACAGCCAGAACTTACTTTAAAAGATGCGATTTCTCAGGGGGCTTTAGTTCGCTATTTGTACTACCCCATTCTGGTAGACTTGACAGAACCAGAAGCTTTTGCTTATGCGCGGTTGACAACTAGAATTGGCTGGATACTAGGAACGAAAGAAAAGAGCAAAAACAAAGAAGCTTTAACGGCTTTATTGATGCAGAGAGCAAGATTAATTGGTTGTGCGGCGAATAAGTTAGTGGCATTAAAGCAATTAATGCGCGATCGCACTGATACGCACCATACTTTATTTTATTGCGGAGATGGCACAATTGAAGGCGATCTTAGTAATGAAAGTACCCGCCAAATCTCCGCCGTTGTTAAGCTTTTAGGCGCAGAGTTAAATTATCGCGTCAATACTTACACCGCCGAAACACCCTTAGCAC
>JAPJOW010000175.1 GCA_030826005.1 Aliterella sp. RAGGC_92 | reverse complement strand
CTACCAATTAAAGGAAACAAAATTAGTCCGTTGGGTTGACTCAATTCTAATTTAGCAATGCCGTAACCAATTGCCGCACCCGCCAACACTTCCGTCCAACGGTGACGATTGAGGTCTACTCTTGAATAAGCGATCGCACTTGCCCCCGCATACCAAAGCAACGTATATTTTGGCTGATACTTACTTTGCATTGTCGCCACCGCAAAAGCTAATGTAGCATGGCAGCTAGGAAAACTATCGCGCTCGTCTGAATCCGGGCGTTTGACATCGGTTACAGCTTTTAGTCCTTGACACACAAGAAAGCTCGTACCCAGGGAATCTACCACCCTTAAAAATTGGTTTTTACCATTTTTGCCATCTAATACTAAAGGTAAAGCTACCCCCGTTCCCAAGTAGATAATCGTACCTTCATCTGAAATAAATTCCGATACAGAATCAGCGCTTGCAGTGGTAGCGGTAGTTGTACAGCAAAGCACTGTAAGGGCGGGTACGACGAGATTTTTTACCCAGGACATGAAAAACCTTTGTTAACTTGTATAGATGTAGCGCTTAAGTAGCGCGATCGCAAGCAAAATATGTATTATTCCGTAATTAGCTAAAATAAAAATATGACTACTGCTACTCCTGTTAAAACTCAGTATGAAGCTGTTATCGGTTTAGAAACCCACTGTCAGCTAAAAACAAACACTAAGGTTTTTTGTAATTGTTCGACGGAATTTGGTACGCCGCCAAATACAAATATTTGTCCTGTCTGTATGGGTTATCCTGGCGTATTACCCGTTCTCAACGAGCGCGTCCTGGAATACGCCGTTAAAGCGGGACTAGCTTTAAATAGCCAAATTGCTCCTTACAGCAAATTTGACCGCAAACAATACTTTTACCCCGATTTACCCAAAAACTACCAAATTTCTCAATTCGACCTGCCAATCGCCGAGCATGGCTATCTGGAGATTGAATTAATTGATGCGGATGGCAATCCGATGAGAAAAAAAATCGGTATTACACGCTTGCACATGGAAGAAGATGCAGGCAAATTAGTACATGGTGGAAGCGATCGCTTATCGGGTTCTACTTACTCATTGGTAGACTATAATCGCACGGGCGTACCGTTAGTTGAAATTGTCTCCGAACCAGATATGACATCGGGCGTTGAAGCAGCAGAATACGCCCAAGAATTGCGCCGCATCATGTTGTATTTGGGCGTTAGCGATGGCAATATGCAAGAAGGATCTCTGCGTTGCGATGTCAATATCTCCGTGCGTCCGGTAGGGCAAAAAGAGTTTGGTACAAAAGTAGAAATCAAAAACATGAACTCGTTTAACGCAATTCAACGAGCGATTGAGTACGAAATTGAACGCCAAACTAAAGCCATAGAAGCCGGAGAGCGGATTATTATGGAAACGAGGCTGTGGGAAGAAGGCAGCCAACGTACTATTAGTATGCGCGTCAAGGAAGGTTCTAGCGATTACCGTTATTTTCCCGAACCAGATTTAGCACCGATTGAAGTTCCACAAACTACTTTAGAAAAATGGCGCTCCGAATTACCCGAACTTCCCGCCGCCAAACGCCGTCGCTACGAAAATGATTTTCAGCTTTCCCCCTACGATGCGCGGGTATTGACCGATGAAAGAGCCGTTGCTGAATACTTTGAAAGTACCGTTGCGGCAGGTGCGAATGCAAAACAAGCCGTCAACTGGATTATGGGCGATATTGCAGGTTATTTGAATCAAAATAAGCTCAATATCACCGAAATTGCCCTTAAGCCACCAATTTTAGCCGAATTAATTAGCTTAATTGAAGCGGGAACAATTAGCGGCAAAATTGCTAAAGACATTCTGCCAGAATTGCTAACTAAAGGCGGTTCGGCGAAAGAGTTAGTAGAAAGCAAGGGTTTAATTCAAATTTCTGATACAGGGGAATTAGAGGCAATTATCGAGCAAGTTGTCGCCGCCAATCCCAAAGAATTAGAACAGTATCGCAACGGTAAAACTAAATTACTTGGTTTCTTTGTCGGACAAGTAATTAAACAAACTGGAGGACGCGCCGATCCAAAGGTAACTAATCAATTGATGGCTAAAAAGCTCAATAGTTAAAGGAATAGGTAGCAAGAGATCCCCCCAACCCCCCTTAAAAAAGGGGGGAGAATATTAAATTATTCCTATTCAAGGTACAAACCTTAAAAAAGGGGGAGAAGATTAAGTTACTCCTATTTAAGGTAAAAATAAGTCATTGGCTGCCAAAAGAAAGACTTCAGCAATCTTCTGTTCATTCCCCTATTAAGATATTTTCCCCTTTTTAAGGGGGCTAGGGAGATCGGCGAGACTTTGCCTTATTCCCAACCATACCTCTTAAAATATTCTCTAAGAAACTTCGCTCCTATTTTTCATACACAGAAAATCTAGGTAATAACTATAAGATTAAAAATATACCAAGTAAAGCTAACTAGCCATAACAGGCAAAAATAGGAACTCATGCGAACTAGCGAGGAAATTAAGGCAGAAATAGAACAAAAGTTTGGCTTTTTCCCGCCATTTTTTAGTCCAGCACTGCAAAACCCCCAGGTACTAGAAAACCTTTGGCAGCAAACACTAATCGCTTACTTGAGCAATCCTTTATCGGCGGTATTTAAAGAAAAGCTCGCAGCTTACCTATCAAGATTTTGCTCTGTTCCCTACTGCATGGTTTCTCATAGCTGTACTTTACGCCCGCTTGGACTTAGCGCTCGTCAAGTTTTAACTTTGTTAGAATCGCCACCGCCAACTCAAGAGGAGATCGAGCGACACTTAAATATACTTGCGGCGCAACCTGGTTTACTTGACAAATTACCAGCACCCCATTCTGCTTTAGAAGAAAGCTTACTTATCTGCTCAATATTTATTTTTTTAGAAAGAGAAGATGCCGATCGCTATCGTACTCAATTGCGACGCGTTATGGGTTGGGAAAATTACCAGCATTTAGCCGCCTATGCGGCTTACGTGAAAACTTGTCATGTCTGGATGGAAGCCAACCCCGAAGTAAGTCATGAGTCCGATAAACGAGTCCAAGACAATTTAGCTCAGTTAGTGGCACAAGAACCAGCAATAGCCGAGTTTTTCCATAACTATAGAACCAAAGTTAGACAAGAGCGATTAAGTAAAGCCATTGAAAAAGCCCAACAAGCCGAACGCCAACGCAATCATGCAGCCTTGCAAGAGAGTGAAGATAGATATAGAAGGCTAGTAGAATTATCGCCCGATACAATATTGATTCAATGCCAAGGAAAGATTCTATTTATTAATAGTGCAGGCGCTAAACTATTGGGCGCGACAAGCCTCGAACAGTTAGTAGATAAATTATTAATAGAATTTGTCCATCCATGCGATCGCCAAGCCGTAGAGGCGCGAATGCAGCAAATAAACTTAGGTAACGCTGTACCCCTTAGAGAGGCTAAGTTTATTCAACTAGATGGCACAGAAATAGAAGTAGAGATAGTCTCATCTCCCTTCAATTATCAAGGCAAAGTCGCCGCTCAATCGGTAATCCGCGACATTAGCTTGCGTAAACGTTTAGACCTTGAACGCCGCAAACTACTAGAACGAGAACAAGCCGCTAGAGCATTAGCAGAAAAGGCAAATCGTTCTAAGGATGAATTTTTGGCGATCGTTTCCCACGAACTAAGATCGCCCTTAAATGCTATTTTGGGCTGGGCAAAATTACTGCGATCGCGTACTTTCGATATTGCAACTACCAATCGAGCGCTAGAAACCATCGAGCGCAACGCCACTGCTCAAACGCAGCTAATCGAAGACTTACTAGATATATCGCGAATTATTCACGGCAAAATTCAACTAAAACCCCGCTCTATCGATTTAGTCAAAGTAATTACGGCGGCGATCGATACGGTAAATTTAGCCGCCCGTGCGAAAAATATTCAACTAATATTTCAACAAGCTTCAGCTATTGGCTCAATTACAGGCGATCCCGAACGATTACAACAAGTAGTTTGGAATCTATTATCTAATGCAATTAAGTTTACTCCGGCAGGAGGACAAGTAGAAATTGACCTCAAAACCGTCACAGAATCTACTTTACCGCTTGGCTACGCCCAACTTTCTATTCGCGATACAGGTATGGGTATTGATGCCGAATTTTTGCCTCATGTATTCGATCGCTTTTTACAAGCCGATAGTACCAGTACCAGGTCGCATGGCGGGTTAGGATTGGGACTTGCGATCGTGCGTCAACTTGTAGAAATGCACGGCGGTAACATTAGCGCTGCAAGTCTAGGGCTTCATAAAGGCGCAACATTTACGGTTCAGTTACCCCTAGAAACGTTAAAAAACAACCAACCTGATACAGATAACCCTGAAGTACCCCTTACCTTAGAAGGCTTAAAAATACTTGTTTGCGATGATGAAACTGATATCCGCGATTACGCAGTTGCAGTTTTAGAAATATTTGGGGCAAAAGTTTTCGCCGTCAGTTCCGCCACTGCTGCCTTAGAGGTGTTGCAATCTCAACAGCTAGATATTTTAATTAGCGATATTGGGATGCCTATGATAGACGGCTATAGCTTAATTCAACAAGTAAGAAACTTACCCTTGCAAATTCCCGCGATCGCACTTACAGCTTACGCTAGAGAAATAGACCGCCATAGCGCCCTTTCCGCAGGTTTTCAAATGCACCTAACTAAACCCGTTGAACCTACCCAATTAGTTGCAGCAATTGCAAGTCTCGTAGAACGCCCGATCGAGCGATCGCTAAAATCATTAAATTCCTAGGGCGATCGCGCGCCGAAAATCCACAGTCTCAAGCTAAAAAAAAGCGATACATTTACAGTAAAATTGCCACGACTACTTAAAACCAAATCAAGCAAATTGACAAAAGGTTAATATTGTGCTATGGCTAAACCCGTAATCATGACCGTTGACGACGATCCAGAAGTTTTAAGAGCGATTTCCCGCGATTTGCAAAAAGAGTATGGAGACAAATTTCGCGTCCTGCGTGCCGATTCCGGGGCAGCCGCCCTCGAAACACTACAACAAGTCAAACTCCGCAACCAATCTGTAGCCTTGTTTTTAGTCGATCAAAGAATGCCGCAAATGTCGGGGGTAGAATTTCTCGAACAAGCTCTAGAACTGTACCCCAATACAAAACGCGCCCTCCTAACAGCTTACGCTGATACCGATGCGGCGATCCAAGCTATAAATAGCACGCAAATTGATTACTACTTGATGAAACCTTGGGACCCGCCCGAAGAAAAGTTATTTCCCGTATTAGAGGATTTGCTAGACGATTGGTTGGCAACTTTTCATCCACCCTTTGAAGGTATCCGCGTGATTGGCAATCGCTGGTCGCCTCGTTCTCACGAGGTCAAAGACTTTTTAGCCCGCAATCAAGTACCCTATCAGTGGCTAGATGTAGAGTCATCAGAAGAAGCCCAACAGTTAGTTAGTTACGCTGATTGCGATCGCCTCCAGTTACCTTTGGTACTATTTACTGATGGATCTAGCCTATTACAACCGACAAACATTCAAGTAGCCGAAAAAATTGGCTTGCAAACTCAAGCCGGAAACCCTTTTTACGATCTAATTATTGTCGGTGGCGGCCCTGCGGGTCTAGCGGCGGCGGTCTATGGGGCATCCGAGGGGCTAGATACGGTGATGATCGAACGCGAAGCCCCTGGGGGACAAGCCGGGACAAGTTCGCGGATTGAGAACTACTTGGGCTTTCCAGTCGGTTTAAGCGGCGCAGACTTAGCGCGGCGGGCGGTAACTCAAGCAAGGCGTTTTGGGGTAGAAATTCTTACTCCCCAAGAAGTAAAAGGAATCCGCGTAGAAGACCCTTATCGCTTTGTTCAACTCGCCGATGGAAGTGAAATTAGCTGCCACGCATTGATCTTAGCCCTTGGTGTATCGTGGCGACGCTTAGATGTGCCGGGGTTAGAGAAGTTAACAGGTGCGGGAGTGTACTACGGCGCAGCCCAAACTGAAGCCATTTCTTGTCAAGGAGAAGAAGTTTATATTATTGGCGGGGCAAATTCTGCCGGACAAGCAGCGATGTATTTTTCTAAGTATGCCAGCCAAGTAACGATCTTAGTTAGAGGCGAATCTTTAACTAAAAGTATGTCGCAGTACCTAATCGATCAAATTAACGAAACACCAAATATTAAAGTAATAGTGCATTCTAGCGTTACTGAGGCAAAAGGAGAAACTAGCTTAGAAGCGATTTCAATTGCTAATTCTCAAACTGGCGAAACCCAAGTTGTACCAGCTACTTCGCTATTTATCTTTATTGGTGCAGTCCCGCGTACTGATTGGTTAGATGGAGTAATAGAAAGAGACAATCGCGGTTTTATCTTAACAGGACAAGATTTAAAACATAACGGCACTCGCCCCAAAGGGTGGACGTTAGAACGCGACCCATTTTTATTAGAAACTAATATCCCCGGCGTGTTTGCGGTGGGAGATGTCCGCCATAACTCTATTAAGCGCGTAGCTTCCGGTGTGGGCGAAGGTTCGATTTGCGTTCAATTTGTACATCAATACCTCAGCAAAGTTTTGTAATAGTTTCAAGTTTTATTATGGTTAAACTTTGACCTTAATAAAACTTGCTAACTTATTTTTTTGCGGCATTACTGAATTTAGTAATGAGACTAATCTTTATTGAAATAGTGTTAGTGCTTAAGAAATCGCACTCTAAAACTCATAATTATGGGTCGTTTCAGAAAATTTAATAATTTAACCCAAAACTAGCTATTTTTACTTGCCATACTTAGGAAAAATTTGGATTAATTATAAAAGTGCGATCGCCCTAAAAATTGGAAATTTTTTATGTCTAATACTTAGTGCTGGCAAAACCTCGGTTACAGTTAAAAATTAAGGTTAAATTGAGGCTAGGTCATGCTGCACGATCCCAACCAAACCACATTATTTCCTAAACTACCCGATGAAGCTTTGCAACAAATGCAAGAGCATGGCACAGAAATTCAGTTAGCAACTGGAGAGCTTTTATTTGCCGAAGGAGAGGAAAACTACGGCTTTCACGTTGTTTTAGATGGCGAAATTGAAATAACTAAAGTAGTAGGTAAAGAAAAAAGATTGCTTGCTATCCACCATCGCGGCGAATTTATGGGGGAAGTCTCCATGTTAAATCACGCCCCATCTATTGCCAGCGCTCATGCTACTATGCCCAGTCGCGTCCTTCGCATTGAAATAGCAGCTTTTAAACGACTTTTAATTGAATGCGCTTCAGTGGGCGATACAATTTTAGCAGCAATGGTGGGCAGAACAATAGACGTAGAAGGACAGCTAAGACAACAAGAGAAACTAGCTGCTTTGGGTAAAATGTCCGCAGGTTTAGCCCACGAATTGAATAATCCCGCCGCCGCCGGAAAAAGGGCAGCAAATACTTTAAAAGAGCGCTTCACCAGCTTGCAAGCTTTAACAGTGCAGCTACAGCATTGTTTAACTAAAGAGCAATTAAAGTTTCTAGCCGACGACTTGAGCGAAGCAATTTCTTACTTTAATAATTCTTCCCATCAGTATGATGCTTTAACTCAAAGCGATAAAGAAGACGAAGTTACCGATTGGTTAGAAAACCATGATATTAATAAAGCTTGGCAACTATCCCCTACCCTTGTCAACGCGGGCATAGAGGCGCAAAAATTAGCTGCTATTAAGAGTAATGTAGGCAGTCAATCTTTAAACGATGCCTTAATTTGGTTAGAGGCAAATTTAGCCACTTTTGGATTAATTAACGAAGTCGAGCAAAGTACAGCGCGAATTTCGGAATTAGTCAAAGCAGTTAAGGGGTATACCTATATGGATACCGCACCCCTACAAGAAGTAGATATTCATGAGGGACTTGATAATACCTTACTGATACTCGGTCATAAACTCAAACAAGGAATATCGGTAACAAAGCAATACGATCGCACTATACCCCCAATTAATGCCTACGGCAGCGAACTCAATCAAGTATGGACGAATTTAATTGATAATGCGATCGATGCTATGAGTGGAAAGGGCGAACTAAAAATTAGGACTATCAAAGACAATAATTGTGCGGTTTCTGAAATTGTAGATAATGGTGCAGGTATTCCCCCGGCTATCCAATCGCGGATTTTTGAACCATTTTTTACAACTAAAGGCGTGGGAGAAGGGACGGGGTTAGGCTTAGAAATTGCTTACCGTATAGTTGTAAGTAGACACGGGGGCAATATTTACTTTGAGTCTCAACCTGGCAAAACTTGTTTTCGAGTACATTTACCCATAACACGCTCAGAAAAAGACTAAAAACTTTTTTCTTCAGTCGGCTTAAGCCGACTTTAGCTATTAGCCTTGGGTTTTAACCCTAGGCGGGCTAGGCTTTAGCAGCAAGGATTGCGGGTTTTAACCCTAGGCGGGCAAGGCTTTAGCTATAAGGATTGCGGGTTTTAAGTAATTAAATTTTATTTACGCTTTATGGCTTCCATCCAGGCGACACATTGCTGCATTTGCTGATACATTGTTGCTTTATCCGCATGATAGCGCCTACCATGACCGGGCAAAACCCACTCAAAAGCGTAATTGAGTAATTGACGCATTGACTCTACTTGCTTTGACCATGAATACCAGCAAACATCGGGGAAACCCACTAACTGCTCTAACCTGTCTGACCAAGCTAAATGATCTCCGGTAAATAGAAAGTTTTTGTAAAGTAAAACTGTGTGACCTTTACTATGTCCGGGGACAGGAATAATTAATAAGTCGTCTAAATTAAAAACTTCTAAACCAGTAAGTTGAATTTCGATATCGCGAGTATCTGTTGTAATATCGTCGCTATGTAAAATGCGATCGCACCCAAAATGTTCGTGAAACTTTTGATGATCGGCAACATCATCTCTATGGGTTAAATATAAATACCGAATCCCCCCCATTTCTTCTAAACGCTTAACTAAAGGCGGTGCAAATCGAGGTGAATCTACTAAAACATTACCTTCTGAGCGCACAATTAAATAACTTGCCGCACCATAAGAGTTTTCGGCATGATAGCCGCAATGGTAAACATTTTCAGCTACCGGAAGCGGGAAAGAGGCGATCGCATTTTTTATATCAACGGGCTTTTCTACCGTCCCAATTGAGCTTGTAGGACACGCTAACAGCGCTTGCAAACTTCGCAACCTTTCAATTTCATTTTCTGGCTGATGGTACACCACCGACTGTCCCGCCGCGCGATTGAACACTTCTGGAGTCATCCAACGGCAAGTATCGCAATCTATGCAACTGCTATCAACATAAAAGTCGCCGCTAATATTTTCGGCACGGCGGAGAGTTAATTTAGCCATA
>JAPJOW010000174.1 GCA_030826005.1 Aliterella sp. RAGGC_92 | reverse complement strand
TAAATACTTTTCAAAGTAAATTGTCGTGTTGTAGTTACAACCAAAAATATCGTCCCAATAATCGGTTAGCTTATTTGGCAATCCTAAGCTTTGACCAATTCCCGCACAAAACCATTGAGAAAATTTAGTTAAGTCGGTAAATATTGTACTGTCGGATAGCTCGAAACTAAAAACTTGGGTTTGATATTTTTTTGCTTTAGCATAAGTTAAAATATTTTGCATAAAATAGGTTTTACCCATTTCTTGCGGCGCTTTGATGCGGATTAAAACCCCAGGCTTAACAAGTTCTTGGTAACATTCGCTTTCGTAAGGTTGGCGCTCTATATAAAATGGTTTAGGAGTATTTGGGTTAAATTCGCAAACTTCTTGCCAATTTAGTTCTAAAACTTGACAGTAAGCTTTAAAAGCTGGGGCTTTGATTGGTTCTTTTCCACCTAAAAAACGTCCCCAAGTACCGGAAGAAATACCTATAGCATAATAGTCTGTTTGCTGCCAGTTGGTAGTAGAGTCTATCAGTTGACTTGCAGCTATTAGCCAACGCGGATCGGCGATCGCCCATCCTGATAAAATTCTCGCTTGTTTAATTTTTTTTAGTCCTGCTTCGGAAGCTTTGAAAGTCAGCACTGGTAGTTTTTCTGTATATTCAGACTTTTAGATCGTTTTACGATCAGTTTTAACCTGAATTGCTGTCAATGTATCTAAAAAATGAGCTTGGCAACATTAAACTATACCAGTCAGTCTAGAGACATAGCTTTTTAATTAAACTATGACTTTAATTCGCATGGATGCGCCTTCTAGGGTAGCTGATTGGGCTATAAAGATTGCTAGTAGCTTGATTGTAATTTCTTGGTTAATTCTTAATTATGCAGACCTACAGAAGCTATTTGCCTCTTATAGAGATATTTCTAGCTTCAACTTAATGATTTTTGGTTTGGTAGCGATAGTTTTATTAGTGCAAACTATCCGCCAGCGACGCAAAATTGAGTTGTCTTCTATACCTAAACTGCACCCACTACCATTGGCGCTGATGTTGGGTAGCGAAATAGTTGCCATTATTGGGCGATGGTTGGTAGATATTCCCCAAATTGGCTTAATGCTACTAGCGATCGCAACTTATGGGTTAATTGGTTTATTTATCGCCCCTAAAGTTTGGCGCACAGGACTCCCGGCGGCGGTTTTTGTTGCTTGTATTTTACCTTTTAGCACTCAATTCGATACGGGTTTGGGGTTTCCAGTGCGAGTTGTTAGCGCCCGTATAGTCGAGCAAATCCTGGCTTATTGGCAAATTGCCGCCACTTCTTCTCATGACATTATTGTGCTAGAAAATAGCATCGCTCAGATAGATTTACCTTGTAGCGGCTTGAGAAGCTTGTGGACTGGTACTTTATTTTTACTAGCCGCAACTTGGCTAGAAAATCGTCAAATTAAGTTGAGATGGTTGCTAGTTTGTATCGCAAATATTTTGTTGCTGATCGGAGCAAACACAGGCAGAATATTACTTTTAGTTGTAATTAGCAATGTAGGCGATCGCCCAGATTTGGCGGCTATTGTTCACTTACCGCTTGGTTTAATCGGTTTTATTTCGGCAAGCTTGGTGACTTGGCTGTTGTTGCAAACTGTTCCTCGACACAAAAATATTATCCCTCAAGCCAAAGAAATCAAAACTGTTCCCTTGGGCAAGAGTTTAGCACCATTGACTAAACAGTTTATTGTCATTGCCAGTATTTTATTACTTGCCTTAGTACCGCACCCGCCAAAAATATCAACTGGGGCGATCGCATCTATCGCTTTGCCCGCAGAAATGCAATTTGAGCCATTGCCGCTTACAGCTACAGAAAAAAGCTTTTTTGCTAAATACGAAGGCTCATTCGCCCAAAAATCCCGCTTTGAGTGGCAAAATATCGCGGGTTCTATCCTGTTTGTGAGCAGTAGCTCCGTGCAAGCTTATCACGCACCCGAATTGTGCCTTTTAGGTAATGGCTTGAAAGTAGACAATATGCAGAAAAAACAGCTATCGCCACAGGTTTTAGGACGTTGGCTATCGATTAATAACGGCACAATGAGCGCAACTTACTGGTTTCAGTCATCTAAAAATACAACGGATGACTTTTTAACTCGTTTTTGGCAAGGTATTATCCACAAAGATCGTGTCTGGGTAATGGTTTCAGTGCTGTTTGACCGCCAACAACAACCAGACACGCCAGAAATTAGAACTTTTACAACTAATATTTACGATGCAATCGCCCTTTCCTTAACTGGAGTATAAAGCAATGCCAAACAAATCTGCCGGGGAAATGATATTTTCCGTTTTCTTTTGGATATTTAACTTGACTTTACTTTTAATTGCTTACGTGGGTATTTTACCTTTCCTTGGCACGGCACTTATTGCCGACGCGCTTAAAGGCGAAGTACCTTTAGATTTTATTCTTCCTTTGATTGGTTTGGTAGGCGTACCAACTACAACTAGCATTATTAGTTTAACTAAACCGCATTTGCCAAACTTGGAGAATGAACAACGTAAGTTTAATTTTCGCTCTTTATCTACATTTCAGCTATTTTACGGGGTAGAAGCACCGCTATTAGTTTTATGTACGCTGCGCTTTTTTTGGCTGCGAGAACTTACCCCAAGCACCACGATTATTTTATTAGCTGGCTGTGTATGTATTGGTAGTTATCTGCATCAGCTAATTTATGGTGGTAAACAAACCACAACTAAAGGTGCGTGGATAAAACTAGCAAGTCATAGTTTAATGCTGGCGATCGCTATTTACGTGCTAATTTTGGCATTATTTTATGCAATTCCTTTCAGTGCGGGAATTATCGTCGGATTATTAAGCACTCCCGTGCAGTTTTTCTTTTTGCTTGCTATCTACTCAATAGTTTTGTCACCCATACTCGTAGTGCTATTCATGAGCGCGACTATTCCGTTTGGAATGGCTTGGGTTTATATTCGAGCGTGGAAATCTAACTTAAATGATTTTGCTTTGAGGTACGGTGAGACAAAGGCTTGGGTAGGGACAATTGCTGTAATTATGTCAGGGTTAATTGCAGTTATCGCCGTGCAAAAACAGCCGCAAGTTGAAGTTTTTGCCGCTCTCAATCAGCCAATAACTACCGAACGCGATCGCTCTATGTTATTGCAAAAGTCCGAACAAATCCGCAAAGGCTTAGTTAATGCTTATTTGGCAACCTACCGCTATCAAGATTACGGACAAGAAAATACTAATATTCGCGATCTCTACGACGGTGTATTTCATTTAGGAACAGATTTTAGCCAATCGCTGCAAAATACTTACAACGTATTAGTTTCACCATTTCTATATAATGGCAAGCGTACAGATCGAGATACCGCCGCGAAATTGTATTCAGATTTTTTTGATGTGCCAATTTTGCGCGGAGAACAAAAAGCAATTAAAAAAGCCGTAGAAGCTACCTTTAATCGCAGCGAAGCTAAAGCAGGGTTGTTAAGTATTAACGATCGCAAAGTTTGGTTAGCCAATCAACAAATAAAAACCACTACTAAAGGCGATTGGGCAGAGGTAGAATTGTATGAAATCTACGAAAACCAAACTTTTGAAGATCAAGAGATTGTTTACTCCTTTTCTTTACCCCAAAGTGCGGTAATTACTGGCGTATGGCTAGGAAATAGTAGCGACTTAGCAACGCGCTTTCCCTTTATTGTTTCAACTCGTGGCGCGGCGCAAAAAGTATATACAGAGCAAGTTAGACGCAATGTAGATCCGGCTTTATTAGAGCAAACAGGCCCAAATACTTACCGTCTGCGAGCTTTTCCCGTCCTTTCAGGTAAAGATCGACCATTGCACCTATGGATGACCTACCAAGTTTTGCAAACAAAAGATGGTGTACCTTTACCGCAACTAAACGAAAAACGAAATATTTTTTGGACTAAAGACACAAAACGCTTAAATAATGGCAAAACTGTCAAGTCTCAAGATAATTGGTTTGCGCCAGCTATTGCAGCAACGCCAATTACACCTTTAGTCCACCAAATTAACTTAAATGGCTATCAAATTACCGGAAAACCTCTAGATAGTCAAGATTATCGTTTACCAGAAGGCGATCGCATTGCCATAGTTTTAGATACTTCTTACAGTATGGGACAGCATAGCAAAGAAGCCAGTAAAACTTTTAAGTGGTTAAAAGAGCAAGCTGTTTCTAGTAACGATTTTGATATTTACCTAACTTCCGCGCCAGGAGTTGCACCCAAAAAGCTCGACGATTTAGCCGAATTTGATGTAGAAAGAACAACGTTTTACGGGACAATGCAGCCATTAGAGATGTTGCGCCAATTTGAAGACTTGCGCGGAGATAGTGCTTACGATGCTATTTTGCTGATAAGCGATCGCGGTAGTTACGAATTAGGCAGCGATAAAGCTGAAGCTGTAAAATTACCCGCACCCTTATGGATCGTACATTTAGGCGGAGTGCAGAGTGCTTATGACGATGCAATTTTTGAAACCATACAAGCTAGTGGCGGGGGAGTAACTACCAAAGTGCAAGATGCGTTACAGCGTTTTGCAACTCAATCAGCTTTAGGATCGGGAGTTATTGGCGTTGAAGATGGTTATGGATGGTTTGGCGAAAAAAATAACATTCCCGCCGATCCAAAAAATGATTTTAACCCTTTTGCAGCTAGACAATTGATTAATTATTTAGGTCAAGATCGAGATTTAAAAGAGATTGCCAACTTAGATGGGATTCATCAAGTCGCCAAAGCCTCGCAAATTGTTACGCCGTATTCTTCCATGATCGTCCTTGTCAACGACCAACAAAAGAACGATTTAAAGCAAGCCGAGAAAGGTAGCGATCGCTTTAAGCGCGAAATTGAAGACAAACAAATGCCAACATTTAATAATCCCTTACCAGTTTCCGCCGTACCCGAACCCGCCGAATGGATGCTGATAATTGTAATTGCGATCGCCTTGGGGATGATTGTCAAACGCAAACAAGCAAAGGCGATCGTTTGATAATTAACTAAATTAAAACGAGTACGCGAGGTGTACGCCTCGCTTTTTTAATGCGATCGCGCATTTCCAAGATCGCCCCCTAAATCCCCCAACATTGGGGGACTTAAGATCCTGTTCCCCCCAGAATTGGGGAAGCAAAAAGCGGGTATCGCTATTCTTCCCGCTTTATTGCTGTGGGTTAGGGGGGCAAAATATTATTTACGCAGGAGGTCTAAAACTGCACTTTGTACAAATCAAATAATTCTCCTGACTTACGCGAAACTATTTTGGCATTAGCTTCTAGAATTACTTTCTCCCATGCAGAAATTGGTTGTAAAAATACTTCCGTACCTAAATAGGTTTCTAAAATTGCCCAATCTTCTACCAAAGGCTTTTCAATATTTAGAATATCAAACACAAATTGACCGCCGGGTTTTAGTACCCGCTTGACTTCTGCTAAAACTAAACTCCAGTAATCAAGATCGTAATACTGACTCCAACCAGTGGCGATCGCTAAATCAAATTGGTCAGCTTCGTAATGCAAGCGATCGGCTGATCCTAACTCTACACCCTTAAATAACTTGGAATTAAGTTGAGAACCGCGACTATTTAAAGCATCTCTAGCTACAGTGCTAATTTCTTGTCCGTAAAAGTATGCGTCCCACTCCCGCCAAGGATAAATCAAAAAACTGACACCGCAACCAATATCCAAACAACGCCAGTTTTTTTGCGGCTTGGCAATTTCCCAAAAATTAGAATTAACTCTATTTGCTAGAGTTCCCGCCGTCCATTCTAAAAAAATTGGCATGGCTTCAACTTCGGCAGGAAGCGCAAAACCTTCACCTTTGTATTGCTTGTCAAAACGGAGCGCTACTTGCCCTACCATCGCCTGAGCGCTGTCATTGGCATTTTGATGGCGAAGAAAGTCAAAACCTCCCTCTTGAGCCAGCGAATCCCGTTTTTTTGCCATGAAGTTGACCTTGGTATACGTTAAGTTCTAGCGTACACCTTAGACATCTTTAAGCAATTAAGGTTGATGTTCTTCGTAATCTTCTGAAGACATGGGATCTAATTCCCAACGGCGATCGTCCCTATCTTCCAAAATTTCTGTAGTGCGTAAAAAAGCGCGATCGCTCATTTCTAATCCTACCGCCTTACCCAAATCGTCAACTATATCTTGGTCTGGAGTTGCCACCGTACCCCCCACCGCTTCATCGCCTACAGCATCAGCTTCACTGACATTGGCATCGATATCGCCGCCTGTTAGCGTGGAGTCGGCAATATCAGCGCTAGACACATCATGTACGCCTGTACCGTAAGACTCGGTATATTCTTGGGGTTCGGAATTTTTATTTTTAGCCATAAATTTAGGTTTGAATGCGATCGCATTTGCCTACCATAGCGCTTGAACGAGCTTTGTAACTTATCCCTTGCGATAGAAACAATCTATCCCTTTGGATTGACGAGAACTTACTTGATGCCTACATACCCTTAAATTGAAGCTAAACAGAGCTAATTGGATTAGCGCAGAGTTCCATCATGAAATACGACGAGTTCATCAAGCACGTTCAAACTATTGCTCAACTAGATTCCAAACAAGCAGCCGAACAAGCAACTAGCGCCACATTGGAAACCCTCAAGGAGCGCATTGTTGGCGATGAAGCAAGCCAACTCGCCGCCCAACTACCTAAAGAATTAGGGCAATATTTACACGGACGAGAAGGTGAAAATGGTGGAACTTTTGGAGTAAATGAGTTTCTAACGCGCGTAAGTCAAAAAGCAGGCGTAGATACAGATACGGCGATTACCCAAGTTAAAGCAGTTTTTGCCACTTTGAAAGATGCCGTATCGCCGGGAGAATTTGCCGACGTGCGCGTAAATTTATCTGACGATTATCAAGACTTATTACCAGCTTCTTAATTTATTAAAGGATTTTTTATGGCAGATAACGGCACAAAAACTAAAAAAGTCGCCATTTTAATTGAAAATGGCGTAGAAGATGCGGAGTTTCAGATACCTTACAAAGCCTTAAAAATGGCAAATATGGAGGTAACGGTACTCGGTTCGCGCATGAACGAAACCTATAAAGGCAAGCAAGGTAAGGTTTCCATACAGCCTGATGGTACAACCACCGAGGCGATCGCATCGGAGTTTGATGCGGTGGTAATTCCTGGCGGTATGGCCCCCGACAAAATGCGAATTAACCCTAATACCGTGCAATTTGTCAAGGAGGCGATGGAACAAAATTTACTTGTAGCGGCGGTTTGTCACGGGCCACAGGTGTTGATTGAAGCCGATTTACTTAAAGGCAAAAAAGCAACGGGTTTTGTGGCGATTAAAACCGACATGATTAACGCTGGCGCAAACTACAGCGATGAACCATTAGTAGTTGATGGCAATTTAATTACTTCCCGTCAGCCGGGAGATTTGGCAATATTTACTACAGCAATTCTCAGTCGGCTTGGTTATGGCGGCAAAGAAGCCGCCCTCCCAGAGGAAACCGATACTAATGCCGATTGGTGGAAGTTAGCAGATGCTTGGGGCGGTTCTAGTAAAGGGGAAATTACCCAAGGATTAAATACAGCTTTAGCTGGGGAACGCTACGCCCAAGAAGCTTTTGAACAATACGTTCAAAGAACCAGCGATGAAGGCTTGCGGAATTTGCTTAAAGAAATTATTGCCAATAAGCAATTCCACATCAAAAAATTGGAACAAAGACTTGACCAAATAGGCGAAAAGCCTTCTTTGACAGCAAATGTCGCCGATACCTATGCCAAGTTAAAAGCTTCAATTCAAGGTAGCGATGATAATTCCCTATTGCGTAGGGCTTTGGGCGATTTGCAAACGGGCGTAGTTGATATTCACAACTTGCGCGTCAAGTTTACCGACCCCGTCTCTACAGAGTTATTTGCCGCAATTGAAAGAGATTTGGCGGTGTACGAAAAAAATCTAATTCATTTGTACCGCGATCGCCTAGGCACAAAACCAGCCAAACCCACAACAGGGGCATCGGTAACGGCGGGGTAATTGGTAATTGGTAATTGGTAATTGGTAATAAAGGAGTAAATCATGAGTTCGACAACTGAAGATAAAGGCAATCAAAACGAAGGTAGCGGCGAAACTGGCAAATGGGCTTCCTTGATTGGTGGCGGCGCGATGGTTTTAATGGGATTGCGTCAAAGATCCTTGCGCGGGGCATTAATGGCGATCGCTGGTGGCGGTTTGGCGTATCAAGCAGCCAAGTCTCAAGGCGGGATTACGGAAGCTTTGGGAATGGATAAAACTATCAAAGTTGAGAAAACTGTCACCATTAATAAGCCTGCGGATGAACTTTACCGTTATTGGCATGATTTTGGTAATTTATCTACCTTTATGAAGCACGTTAAGTCAGTAACGGTAGTAGATGGCAAGCGATCGCACTGGGTAGCCACAGCCCCGTTAGGCGCAACCGTAGAGTGGGATGCAGACATTATTGAAGATCGGGAAAACGAATTTATTTCCTGGGCTTCGGTAGAAGGTGCAGACATTGATAACTCTGGCTTTATTCGGTTTAAACCCGCGCCCAAAGATCGCGGTACAGAAGTAAAAGTAGTGATGGAATACGCACCTCCCGGCGGCGCAGCCACCGCAGCGATCGCTAAACTCTTTGGCGAAGAACCAGAACAGCAAATAGGCGACGATTTGCGCCGCTTCAAAATGTTGATGGAAGCTGGAGAAATTGCCACCACCGAAGGACAGCCAAAAGGTAGTTAAACCACTTAGGAATAGATAAATGAAAGCTGTTTGTTGGCAAGGTGCTAATAAAGTACAAGTAGACACTGTACCAGATCCGAAGATTCTTAACCCGCGCGATGCGATCGTTAAAATTACATCCACCGCAATTTGCGGTTCGGATCTGCACATTTACGGCGGCTATATTCCCACAGTCCAAAAAGGTGACATTATCGGTCACGAATTTATGGGGGAAATAGTCGAAGTTGGGAGTAAAGTTAATAACTTAAAAATAGGCGATCGCGTCGTCGTACCTTCGACTATTGGCTGCGGTAACTGCTTTTATTGCCAAAAAGACCAATGGTCGCTGTGCGATAACTCCAACCCCAACGGGTGGATGCAGGAAAAGTTATGGGGAAGCGTCACTTCAGCAATTTACGGCTATTCTCACTTACTAGGCGGCTATGCAGGCGCGCAAGCAGAATATATTCGCGTACCTTTTGCCGATGTAGGTGTGGTCAAAGTTCCCAAAGACCTCCCCGACGAAAAGTTGTTATTTATTTCTGATGCCATTCCTACCGGATATATGGGCGCGGAATTATGCAACATTCAACCAGGAGATACGGTAGCTG
>JAPJOW010000001.1 GCA_030826005.1 Aliterella sp. RAGGC_92 | reverse complement strand
CTACAACCCCATTACACTCGTCCCATTGACCGCCAAGCATAAAAGCAACATTTTCGGCTGCGTAACAGGAATCAAACAAGAGTGTGTGATTTTTAGCCCTATTGCTCAAGCCAGCGATTTTATCTTTTAAAAATGACAATTTTTGTTGTAATTCTTTCATAGCTCTCTTTCTTGGCGATCGCTAATTTCTGTTCCCTCTATTATTCTAGTAGCAAGAAACTTACCATATGTTAAGTTTTTGCGATCGCCCTTTAGGCATAATTAACAAATTGTTTGTTAATAAAAGGCGAAGTCATTGCCGCTAGAAGTCCGCCATAATCTAGGCTAAACTTCACTTCACTGCCAACTTGTAAATCGTAGTTATTGCTGTCGAGAACAACATGATCGCTGCTAGATCCTAGTATTTCTAAGCCATCACTAGGACTTAATCCAGATACTAAAACGTCTTGTCTACCTAAAGCTACAATAATTCTCCGGCGCAGACCTCGATCTAGAAAGGTGGGTACACTGCCAAAAGCATTTTGACAGATTTCGCCAAAGGGTAAAGAGGGTTTTTCTTTAGATTCAATTACTTCAGCTATCAATTTAAAGGCGTTGGCGTGTAAACCTGGAATGAGCTTGCGGTTGACGGTTTCACAGCCTAAAAGGATCGATTCGCCCAAACGCAGATTGTTAATTCTACCGACTTTTTCGGAAGCTTTATACCATTGGTAGTTTGCTGAATTTCCACCGGAAATTATTTCTAAATCAATCGAAAATTCTTTTTCAATCGCATCAGCTAATTGAGATAACTGGCGCATTTTGTTGTTATCTGGCTTAATTCCCCCAAAACACGCCAAGTTGCAGCCAATTCCAATAATTTTGATATGAGATAGCGCCAGAGTTTTTTTAATAAATTGAGAAAGATCGCCTTGAAGTACGCCTTCTCGCAAATCACCCAACTCTACCATCACAATTATTTGATGAATTTTGTTATGTACGCTTGCATAATGAGAAAGTGCGGTAATAGTAGCAAGTTCCGTATTGAGACTAATATCTACATTCTCAATTACCGATTCTGCCTGACTTAAAGCAGTGCGGAGCAGCACAAATTGAGCCGATACCCCGGCGTTTTTCATTCTTTGGATGTTTTCAAGGCGAGAGTCGGCAATAAACTTTACTCCGCCTGCTATCATTGCCTGAGCGATCGCCGGATCTCCCAATACGGCTTTGGAAACTCCCATTAAAGAAATTCCCTGTTGTCCGTAAAGTTCTGATAGTACCTGAGCGTTATGCCTTATTTGAGATAAACTAATCTCTATTCTGGGCATTAATGCTTTCATTTGTGGATGTTTAGCTCATTGTCAATAAAGGAATAGGTTGTAAATCTTTTTTGATTTTTTGGTTCAGCTTGGGAAAGCGATCGCATAATGCTTGAATCAGTTTTTGGCATCCGTAGGTCAATACATCGGTAGTAGGCAATTGCAAACGGTTTTCGTAATCGGCGATCGTTCTTCTAACTGCTTCCTCTGATAGGTTTTCGTGGCTGAGAGCGATCGCAATTACCTGAGCTTGGGAGATAGCTTCAATTAGTTGAATTTCACTTTCCACCGTAGGCATATTCAAATGCGGAAAATCACACCGAAATTTTCTAGCTGGAGGGTGTTGGAGAATAACGCCATCGGGCATACTTGCTTTTAAAATACCTATAGAACTCATAAAAGCCGGATGACTAACCGCGCTTTGTCCTTCAACTAAAATAACATCGGGATTTTCCCCTTCAAAAGCTCTAACAACCGCATTTTCTACTTCACCGATCGCAAATTGGGAAACCAGCGCGTCCATTGCTGCGCCGTACTTTGATCCCTGCATTAAGCTAGTTTGTCCCGTTGCCACCATTACAGATTTTAAGCCTAGGCTGTTTAAAGCTTTGTTCAATTCCACTGCGGTAGTCATTTTTCCGCAGGCGCAATCCGTCCCCAGTACAGCAATTACAGGAATATTTACTTTGGCTATTTGACCCGTAAAAACGTGCAAATCTTTTAATTGCGGCGGTTTTCTAATATCTTTAATTTGGATACCGCATTTAATAGCCATAGCCACAAAGTCTCTATCGTCTGAGAAAAATTGATGCAACCCGTTAATAATATCCATGCCTTTTGACATAGCTTCTAAAATTAGCAGCTTTTCATCAGCAGAGATAGAAGCATCCAAGGGAGCTTTGCCATAAATGTAACAATTGGGAACTTCTGCAAGGTTATTTAAAGCTTGAGCTAAGTTAGCAAAAATGGGAATATTATTTTTTTTATCTCCTAATTCTTCCCCAGCATCCTTGCCAGCTAAAGAACTATCAATAATCCCCACAATAGTATAGGTTTCCGAGTGTCTAATCAAACCTGCGGCAGTTTTTCCGTCTACCAAGCCAAATTGATTTTCGCAGTAAACCAAAGCCGTTTCTTTAACAAGCGCCATGAAATTATTTTCCTTCAAGTTATTCCCAAATCATGGAAATTTCCGAAGTTGCTAAACTCATCTCAAACAAAGCTTTATCTGTGTGCGAATTATTCGCATAAACCTTATTAAGTATGAAGTCTGTAAGTTACTTGCAACTTTTAAAAATCTCGATTCAGTAAAAATATATAATCTAAGTGATTCTTCGCAAAGCCTAAGTAAAGTTGATGTTGAGGCGGAAATCTCAGGCTCTAATTGAGTTTTGATCTAAACTTAGGTTAAATTAATTGTAGCACACGCTACTGTTTTGCTTTATAAAGTAACTGGGCTGTGTAAACTCCTTTGAGAACTAATCTAAGTAAGTCTAATAAGCATCAGTCTAAGGTAGTGAAAATAATTTTAACTATAAAAGTGCGATCGCTCTGCAAAGTATAATCCCGTTTGTTGGCGATCGCTTACAGCAATCCTAAATCAATTACGTTGTAGGGGCGCAATGCTTCGCACCCCTACAATTAATGTTTATAAATCAACTACTCTTTATCTAAACGCAACACAGCCATAAACGCTTCTTGCGGTACATCTACCGTCCCCACCGACTTCATCCGCTTTTTACCTTTGGCTTGCTTTTGCAATAGCTTTTTCTTGCGGCTAATATCGCCGCCGTAACACTTGGCTAATACATCTTTTCGCAAAGCCGGAATTTGTTCGCTGGCTATAACTTTACTGCCAATAGCCGCTTGAATTGGTACTTTAAATTGATGGCGCGGGATTAATTCTTTCAGCTTTTCTGCCATCGCCCGTCCCATATTGTAAGCTTTGTCTCGGTGGACGATCATCGCTAACGAATCTACAGGATCGTTATTAATTAATAGATCCAAGCGGACTAGATGATTTTCCCGGTAGCCAATTAGGTGATACTCCATACTGGCATAACCGCGCGTCCGCGATTTCATTTGATCGAAAAAGTCCGTCACAACTTCCGCTAAAGGCAATTCATAAGTTAAAGTTGTCCGCCCTTGGGTGAGATACTTCATATCTTTAAAGATTCCCCGCCGATTTTGACACAACTCCATCAAAGTCCCAACGAAGTTTTCGGGGGTAATCATGTCTACTTTGACGTAAGGCTCCTCAATTTTTTCCCGCGCGTTTGGCTCTGGTAAGGTACTAGGGTTATCAATATGCAATACTTCCCCTTTAATTGTAGTTACCCGATAAACCACCGAGGGCGCGGTTGTAATCAAGTCTAAATTGTATTCCCGCTCCAACCGCTCTTGCACAATTTCCATGTGCAGCAATCCCAAAAAGCCGCAGCGAAAGCCAAAACCCATCGCGCTAGAGGTTTCTGGCTCGTAGTGTAAAGCCGCATCGTTTAGCTTCAGCTTTTCTAAAGCCTCGCGCAAATCTTCAAAGCGATCGGCATCAATGGGGAATAAGCCGCAAAAAACCATTGGATTTGCTTCTGTGTAGCCCGGCAATGCCTCTTTAGCTCGATTTCCCGCTAAAGTGATGGTGTCCCCAACTCGCGCATCTGCTACGGCTCTAATTGAGGCGGCTAAATATCCTACTTCCCCGGCGTGGAGTTCGTCTATTTGTTTCTGGGTAGGTGAAAGTACGCCCAATTCGTCAATTTCGTATTCTTTTCCCGATGCCATTAAGTGAATGCGATCGCCTTTTTTTACCGTACCATCCATCACCCGAAAGTAAACAATCACTCCCCGGTAGCTGTCGTAATAGCTATCAAAAATCAAAGCTCTAAGCGGCTGATTTACGGTATCTTGGGGCGGTGGGACGCGCGCAACGATAGTTTCTAGTATTTCATCAATTCCTATCCCTTCTTTCGCCGATGCTAAAATTGCCCCACTGCAATCAAGCCCAATAATTTCCTCAATTTCCCCCGCTACCCGCTCTGGCTCTGCTCCTGGTAAATCAATTTTATTTAAAACGGGGATAATCTCTAAGTTATTTTCTAAAGCTAAATAAACATTCGCTAGTGTTTGCGCTTCTACCCCTTGGGACGCATCTACTACTAATAACGCTCCTTCGCAAGCTGCTAAACTCCGCGATACTTCGTAAGAAAAATCTACGTGTCCGGGGGTATCAATTAAATTCAAAACGTAAGTTAGCCCATCTTTGGCTTGGTAATTCATCCGCGCCGCTTGCAGCTTAATTGTAATCCCGCGTTCGCGTTCGAGATCCATATTGTCCAAAAACTGCTCTTTCATTTGCCGTTGTTCTACCGTACCTGTCGTTTGCAGCAAGCGATCGGCAAGAGTTGATTTTCCGTGATCGATATGAGCTATAATAGAAAAATTGCGTATTTGTGCTACGGGAACATCAGTCATACTTTTTAATTTAGCGGCAACAAAGTTAAAAATTGAGCATACTTAACGCATTTTAATCCTTTCTGCATAAATAGAGATGACTAAGTTGCCCTAAACCATCAAGCGAAAAAATATCAGCTTTTCTTAACTATCCAATTGCGATTAGACCAAATTACTACTTTAGATAGGAAATTTTTATAGATTTAACAGCAGTTTGATGTAACAATTTTCTTAAGTGTTGTTATTGTAGAGACTATCAGTACAGTTTGGCGATCGCTGGCGAGTGCTAAATTAATTATTTCAGTATATAAAATCTAAAATATAGGCAAAAAGCCCTACCCCATTCATGAATGAAAATAGCATTGATTCAAACTCTTTTGATGACAAAGTAGAAATTTCTATTCAACTAGATTCCACCTTACTAGATCAACTACAACACCTTACAAAAGAGCCAAGCAAAGTAATAGAAGTAGCAATTCGTCAATGGCTGCGCGGTGAAACTCAAAGAGATGACGAATTAACTCGGACTATGGGGCGCACGCCTGTACCCCCGCGTGGCGAATGGAATGATTAAAAACTAAAGAAATAGACAAAGCTTTGTATATTTACAAAACTAATACTACTCAGTTTCATGATTTTTGTGCCAAACTCAAAGCAAAGTTCGATTAAATATTATTAGCTGCTTGTCTACAAAAAGCCCGACAAATGAACGTGTATGCTAGTTCTGAACCGCCTACAGTGTATAACAACTTAGAATCTAGTGCCAAAGATAGCTGTGGGCTGCAAGTTTTAGGTTCAGAGTTAACTTTTACTCAAGACGCAACAGGAAAATACTTGTCATTCTATTGGCAGCAAGCTGAAACTTACGGCATAAGTGCGGAGCAAGTCATTGGCAAATCGCTAAACGAAACTTTTGCGCCCGTAGACATGGCAGCTTACTTGCAACGGGTACAGCGAATTTTGGTAAGTATGATTCCCGAACATTGCCGATGTTTGTTTAGATATCAGCAAAAACTGTGGAGCTTTGAATTAGTTATTACTCCAATCCCCTGCGCCCATAAGTCAACAGTTGTTTTAGTCATGGGGCGACAGTTAGAAGCGCAAGCTACAGGTTTAGCGATTAATTCTCTAACAGTTAGCAATTCCCAGTCAACTACTATAGCTGCGGTTGAATCAAAAAAACTACTAATTCATATTGCCAGAAATATTCGCCGAACTTTAGACCTAAATACAATTTGGCAGCAAACTGTCGATAGTTTGGGTGAAGCTTTGGGTGTAAGTCATTGCATCGTTTGCGCTTACACAGAAAAGTCGCAATTGGTTAAAGTAGTAGCTGAATGCAGACAAATAGCCGTGCGCTCGATGGTAGGCAATGAAATATTAATTGCTGATGATGCGGGATTTAGCCAAGCATTAAAAACCTTAGAGCCTGTAGTAGTAGACCAAATTGACAATCCTTCGTTTCAGCAGTCTTTACTTGTAGTTGCAACTTATTACCAAGGGAAACCAAACGGGCTAATTAGTTTGCGGCAGTGCATTCGTTTACCATCGCCACTCAACGGCGAAAAACAACAAAAAGCAACTCCCCCCCGTCAGTGGACGGCGGATGAAGTAGAGTTAGTGCGCGAAGTAGCAGAGCAAGTAGGAACGGCGATCGCTCATGCTACTTTATATAAAGAGTTAGAAGAAGCTCGTCAGCAAGCAGAAGAAGCTTCCCGGCTCAAAAGCGAATTTTTGGCAAATACTTCTCACGAAATTCGCACGCCCTTAAATGGGATGTTAGGCTTTTTGAAGCTAATTCTGGAAGGGATGGCCGATGACCCCCAAGAGCAAGAAGAATTTATTAAAGAAGCTTACGGTTCAGCTATCCACTTACTACATATCTTGAACGATATTTTAGATATCGCCAAAATTGAAGCTGGCAAAATGGAGCTAGAACTTGGACGAGTCAAGCTAGACGAGTTATTAAGTCATGTAGAAAATTTTACTAAGCCTCAAGCGGAACAGAAAAACTTAAGCTTTTTAATTCAAAAGCCCGATACGGCAGATGAAATAATTGTTTATGGCAACTACAAGCGACTACTGCAAGTAATGCTGAATTTGGTTAGTAATGCGCTTAAGTTTACCGATGAAGGCGGAATTACTATTAGCGCTGATGTCGTCCGCAAAAAAGTTATTTTTCAAAACCAATCGCTTCCAGGTATCGTTAAAATTCGCGTTGTAGATACGGGAATTGGAGTATCTTTAGATAAACAAGAAAAGCTATTTCAAACTTTTAGTCAAGTAGATGGTTCGCTAACTCGTCCTTACGGCGGGACGGGTTTAGGATTGACAATATCTCAAAAGCTCGTAGAAGCAATGGGCGGTGAGGTATATTTCTTTAGCATGGGTGAAGGACTTGGTTCTACTGTCATGTTCACTGTACCGCTATACCAAGAACCTGTAATGTCGTCCGCTCCAGTAGATAATTCTTACGAGCAGTAATTAATTTTTCGCTCAAACTAAAAATTTTTACTTCTACAGAAATAGTTTAATTTGTTAAGCGAAACAAACAATAGTAGTATTTATGACAATTTAACCTATACTCTTAATTGCCTCTCGATGCTGACTAAGAGTGTAGGCATTGATACTGACTTAGTTTGACTTATGAAAAATCATCTTCGTAATTACAGCTTATTTATTACTTTTATTTTAACGATCTCCGGCTGCAATCAAACCCAAAATACAACTACTACAGCTACAAACACAAATACATCTTCATCAAATCCGATTCCAATTGGAGTTGCGGTTGCCCAAACTAGCAATGTAGCATTGCTCGGTCAAGAACAAGTAGCTGGGGTAAAAATTGCCGAAAAATATTTCAACGATAAAGGTGGTATTAATGGTACGCCAATAAAGATAGTCCTTCAAGATACAGCAGGAGATGAAGCTGGAACTATTAATGCTTTTCAAACTTTGATTACTAAAGATAAAGTTGTAGGAATAGTTGGACCAACTCTATCGCAACAAGCTTTTAGTGCTAACCCTATAGCGGAAAGAGCAAAAGTTCCAGTTTTAGGACCTTCTAATACTGCTAAAGGAATTCCCCAAATTGGTGAATATATTGGGCGAGTTTCTGCGCCCGTTTCTATCGTAGCGCCTAACTCTGTTGCTGCTGCTTTAAAGATTAATCCTCAAATTAAAAAAGTTGCCGTGCTTTACGCCCAAAATGATGCGTTTAATAAGTCAGAAACAGAAATTTTTCAGCAAACGGTAAAAGAAAAAAAGCTAGATTTAGTCACAGTACAAAAGTTTCAAACTACTGATACTGATTTTCAAACTCAAGCAACAAATACTATTAAGTTAAAACCAGATTTAGTAATTATTTCGGGTTTAGCTGCCGACGGTGGCAACTTAGTTAAGCAATTAAGAGAACTTGGCTACAAAGGTTTAATTGTTGGTGGTAATGGGATGAATACATCTAATGTATTTGCCGTTTGTAAAGCACTTTGTGACGGCGTACTGATTGCTCAAGCCTACAGCCCCGAAGCGCCAGGGAAAATTAATACTGCTTTTCGTAGTGCTTACCGGGAGCAATATAAGAAAGAACCGCCTCAGTTTAGCGCTCAAGCTTTTACAGCAGTTCAAGTATATGTAGATGCTTTAAAGGCGATGGATAAAACGAAAATCAACAGCTTACCTCTAAACCAACTGCGAACGGAATTAAATAAGCAATTATTGGCTGGAAAGTATCAAACGCCATTAGGTGAAATAGCTTTTACTCCAGAAGGCGAGATTGTTCAAAAAGATTTTTATGTTGCTCAAATTGATATGAGTCCTGATGGTAATAGTGGAAAGTTTGCTTTTATAAAGTAGTCATACTATGGACATAACCGTATTTTTGCAATCATTTCTTAATGGATTGTCTATAGGTAGCGCTTATGCAATTTTTGCCTTGGGTTATACTTTGATATTTTCTATTTTAGGAATTATCAATTTTGCTCATGGGGCAATATTTACTCTAGGTGCTTACTTTACTTATGCTTTAATGGGTAATGCTTTCGGTTTTAGTGGGTTGCTGGCAAATGTGGCTTTACCTCTACAATTACCTTTTACATTAGCATTAATTTTTGGCAGTATACTTGCTGGATTAGTAGGAGTTGCAGTTGAATATTTAGCTTTTCGCCCTTTACGGAAAAAAGGCTCGGAATCATTATTAACTGTTGTTTCTAGCTTGGGGGTGGCTGTCGTAATTGTTAATTTAATTCAGTACTTAGTAGGCGCAGAAAGTTACACCTTTCCCGCAAATACTTACGGAAACTTACCCCCAGCAATTAACTTTGGAACGGCAGCAAACCCGATTCCAATTCGTACCGTTCAAGTAGTAATTTTTGGCGTGTCGGTAGCAGTTTTATTAGTACTTACCTATTTTATCAATCAGACGAAACACGGCAAAGCAATGAGTGCGATCGCAGAAGATGCGACAACAGCTAGTTTACTAGGCATTAACAGCGATTTTTTTATTGTCGGTACTTTCTTTACCAGCAGCTTTTTAGCAGGACTAGCGGGGACGTTAGTGGCTTCTAGCGTCAGCATTTCCGGCCCTTTCTTTGGAATTAATTTTGGCTTAAAAGGATTAGCGGTAATTGTGCTGGGGGGACTGGGTAGCGTTCCGGGGGCAGTAGTTGGGGGACTATTAATTGGATTAATCGAAGCCTTTGTCCCCGCCGATTACTCAGCTTATAAAGATGCGGTTGCCTTTGCGATATTATTTATTATGCTTGTAGTTCGCCCCCAAGGATTGCTAGGACGGCGTTTTATCCAAAAAGTTTAGCAGCCATCCCACGCAGCCTAAAATCAAATTATGACTTTAATTCTCACCAACGATGATGGTATAGACGCACCAGGAATAAGAGCGCTACTTAAAGCCGTAGAAGGCAAAAAAGTCATTGTCGCCGCGCCTAAAGACCATTTATCTGGCTGCGGACATCAAGTGACAACAACTAGAGCTATCAACGTCCATCGCCGCTCAAGTACAGAATACGCGATCGCCGGAACTCCTGCCGATTGCACGCGCATTGCTTTATCCCACCTATGTGAAGACGTGAAATTTGTACTTTCGGGCATTAACGCCGGGGGAAATATGGGAGCAGATGTATATATTTCTGGTACAGTAGCCGCCGTGCGCGAAGCGGCTTTGCACGGGATTGGGGGAATTGCTGTCTCTCACTACATCAAAGGCAAAAAAAATCTAGATTGGGACACCGCCGCCCGATGGACGGCGAAAGTCCTCGCCGACTTACTCAACCGCCCAATAGAAGCGGGAACTTACTGGAATGTCAACTTACCTCACTTAGAACCCGGCAATAGCGACCCAGAAATTGTATTTTGTCCGCCTTCTACTCAACCATTGCCAGTCAATTACCGCATAGAAGGAAACGATTACTATTATGTGGGGGAATATGCCAAACGCGATCGCATTTCTGGAACAGATGTAGATGTTTGCTTTACAGGAAAAATCGCTATAACTCAGCTAAAGCTATAAGTTAAGGCAAAAAGTGCGATCGCATAACTAAGCTAGAGCGAGTAGACTTGAAAAAGTCTTTAATACAATCCATGAGCGATTTTCCCTCCTCTCAAGTCGATTCCAGTAAGTTTGTCGAACCACATCTGCGGTCAGCACCACCATTGAAAATGGTAGAAACAGCTTTTCTAGCTAGTACTGCCAGCTTAATTTATTTTATTAATTATTACTTTCCCCTCGGCCCTTTACTACAAATATTTTTCCCCGTACCTATTGCTTTACTTTACTTGCGTTGGGGCAGTCGCACGGCTTGGATGGGGGCTTTAGTTTCAGGATTGCTGCTTTCGGTACTTATGGGACCTACGCGCAGTATTGTGTACGTCGTGCCTTACGGCTTGATGGGAGTGTTGCTAGGTGCAACTTGGAAACGTCGGTCGCCTTGGATTGTTTCTATTGGTTTAGCAGCTTTATTAGGCGCATTCGGTGTATTTTTCCGGTTGTGGCTATTGCTAGTTTTATCTGGGGAAGATATTTGGGTATATTCCATTACTCAAGTTACAAACTTACTAGAGTGGCTATTTCTTAAAGCCGGACTACTAGCGCAACCAAGTATAACTTTGGTAGAAGCGATCGCTATTGGTGTTGTATTCCTCAATAATATTATTTACTTATTTGCCGTTCATCTTGCCGCTTGGTTTTTGTTAGATCGTTTGGGCAATCCTATTCCTCGCCCTCCCCGTTGGGTGCAAGTTTTGATGGATTATGAAGAAGACTAACACCCCTCAATTGCTACGAATATATGATTCGCGTTTACACTCAGTTAGCCCAAGGGACGCAGTGGTTACAACGCTATCGCGGTAGCAAACCCTTATTTGCCTGTGTTTTGGGCTTTACGGAAACTGGTCTAATTCCTGGCATCTCGGCGGCGGGCGCAACCCCTCTAGATCGTCAGTATACTTGTCTTGCGGACGCAGAATTTTTATTTGACGGCGTGAAACCGCATCCTCAGTATCCCCTACCCCCTCTCCAAGCTGGCGCTTCCCCGGTACTAATTTCACGCGCGGTAGTAGAAGAATTATCTCTCCCAGTTTATCTATTTAATGCCGGGCTACCCCAGCCGCCCACAGTCCCTCATATAAACTTAGGCGGTACTCCTGCTAAATGTTTAAGTCAAGGCGATGCTTTACAACTAAACACCGTACAACACCTCCTCCAGCAAGGTTTGATTTGGGGTGAAAAGCTGGCACAAACAACAGCAAATAGCTATGTCATTATTGGTGAATGTGTAGTTGGGGGAACAACCACCGCTCTTGGTGTTTTAACAGGTTTGGGGCTTGACGCTACAGGAAAAGTTAATAGCAGTCACCCAGTTTGCAATCACGCCCAAAAATGGCAAGTAGTGCAAGCCGGGCTAAAACAGGCAAAATTATTACTAAAGAAAAATACTTTTAGCGATCCCTTGCAAGTAGTAGCCTCGGTAGGCGATCCCATGCAAATTGTTGTAGCGGGGATGGCAATTTCTGCCAGCCGCTATGGGGGAGTTTTACTAGCTGGGGGGACGCAAATGCTTGCTGTCTATGCTTTGATCCAAGCTATTACTAAAGCGGGCGATTTAGCTTGGCAACCAACGCAAGTTGTTGTTGGTACTACTCGTTGGGTAGCCCAAGATCCTACAGGAAATACAGTCAAATTAGCTTTAGAAATTGGTAATGTCCCCCTGCTTGCTACTCAGCTAAGTTTTGCTGCTTCCAAATACGAACAACTCCAAGCTTACGAACGAGGATTTGTGAAGGAAGGGATGGGCGCAGGTGGTGCTTGTATTGCGGCTAATTTGGCTCAAGGTTGGCAGCAAACGGAACTCCTCCAAGCAATTGAAAGCTTGGTGGGTAAGTATTTAGCTGATTGAATCGAACTATTTTTCTAATGGATTCTTTGAGCCAGCAATTGTTCTTCTAAAGCAGCAATTCGATTGTAAGCGGCGGTTAGTTGGGCTGTCAGCCTGCGAATTTGAATTTCTGGAGTCAATTCCTTTTCACCGGACTTATGCGCGTCTTTGGAATTGTTATCGGTGAGAACATCTTTATGTTCCATCGTTGGCTTATGACTGCTGTAACCTAAACTTGGATAGCGTCCGGTATTTTCTGTAGTTAAAAAATTGCCATTCCCATCTTGCATGGGTGTTAAACGGCATTCTGACAAAGCATCAGCAACTTGACCATTTAGTTGATCTACGACTTGATACAACGCATCTACTTTTTGACTTAAAGTAGTTACCTGTTTTTGTAATGGCTCCATTTGATACCCTCGCTGCCTATAGAATTTGCTTTCTTATGCTAAACAATCATTTGAAGAAGTACAGCTTGCTTATGAATCATTTATCTATTGCAAACTTTAGTTTTAAATCTAAACATTAATAGTTACTTCTAAACGAAAGTAAATATTAGAGCTTTATAATATTAATTTTTGGCTATTTTAGCTACATTAACTCATACTCATAGTTAAAAACAAGCTGTAAAGCCGATTTTTACATTTTAGTCATAGAAATATATTAGCTAAATCCAAAAAAATATGCTGGCAAAGAAAATATACTTATGGCGATAAAAAACAAGTTGCTCTATGACAAGGCAATATTAGACCTCTGCCAAAAGTTTAGTTTTTTTTCTTTAGTCGGCTTCAGCCGACTTTATCTATTAGCCTGGGGTTTCAACCCTAGGCGAGCTAGGCTTTAGCGATAAGATTGTAAAGCAAGCATCCTGTAGACTCTCTATTCTATTTCCACCCTAGACGAGCTAGGCTTTAGCGATAAGAGTGGCGTTTCAACTCTAGGAAAGCTAAACAAGCTTTTGTAAAAGGTCTATTAGACCTCGGTGCTGAAGCTAACATCGCCCCCTAAATCCCCCAACTCTGGGGACTTCAAATCTAATTCTCCCCAAAGAAAAGGGGCTAAGGGGCAAAAGATTATTTACGTGCATAAGTCTATTATTTTAAGAGTTAGTCGATCGTTAGCCCTCAAAACCACCGTTTATCCCGCAATTAGGACGAGGCATAATACCACCGAAAGAATTGTCTATTTTGAAAAAAAACTTAGTATGGTAGAGGAGAAAATAAAATTTTGAGCAAAAAAGATTTATACCTAAAGGTAGTTTTGGGCTGAGAGATGTTAAGTTTCGACGAATTTTTTAATGCTTGCAATGGTTTATGGAAAACCGAGCGAATTTATCATTCCCTGTTAGAAGGGCAAATAGAAAGGTCTTATACAGAATTTAGGGTAGAGTCTATTAGTCACGTACAAAAGCAAGAGATTTTAGCGCAATCTACTACTTTTAATTTTGAGCCAACAAAACTAATCGAACACCAACAAAAATTTCCAGGATTTGCGATCGCTTTTGACACCCGCTCGGAAACTGGAGAAACAGTATCGATGAAGTTGCAAGCGTTATTTGTTCCCGATGCCTATGTGCCAAATCAAGCCGCTCAACAATTGCCACCCCTACCTCTAAGCGCTCAAACGGCAGTAGAAAGCGACTTAGTTCAAGGTTATTATTTACGCGATCAAGGGTACTCTGAAGCTGGGGCGATCGCGGGTAGATTTAGCTATCAACCAATTCGTCAAACTTTAGAGATGACAACTTATTATCGGCGCTCGGTAGCGGTAGATCAAATGCGCCTAGTTGCCGCCGATGTGAGAATGCGAACCATTGTCACCTATCAGCGCCCGCAACCGGGAGAAATACCAACTACGATCGATTTAATTGGTTTTGGTGTGGAGAAGCGCTACAGCGCGTAAATCTATGGATCGTAGAGACTTCTTAATTAAAGCTGGAGCAATTACAATGTTGCAGCTACTATCCGGTTGTAACAGTAAAGACCAGAAAAAGCTGCAAGTGCAGTTATTAAAAGGTTCGATTCCTGCTCAGTTGTTGGGACAGTTTAAAAACAGTTTAAAACTACCTGCTAACTTGGAGTTTACCCCCGTCGAACAGTTAGCTGCCACCTTCGATTTGTTGAAAGCTTGGCAGAAGTCGCCCGCAGAGAAGAATACCAGCCCTTGGCGGCTACCAGCAATTCCTTTAATTAATCCACAAGCCGTAGAAGTAGCGGATTTGGTGACTTTGGGGGACTTTTGGCTAAGTGATGCGATCGCCCAAAAACTAATTCAACCAATAGAAATTGCTAGTTTACCCCAGTGGCAAAAGTTGCCTCAGCGCTATCAAGAACTTGTAAGGCGTAACGATCGCGGTTTTCTCGACCCTAAGGGCAAAATTTGGGCTGCACCTTATCGTTGGGGTAACACTGTAATTGCTTATAATCGCAACAAGTTTAAGTCTTTAGGATGGACTCCGACTAACTGGAGTGACTTGTGGCGAGAAGAACTAACTGGTCGCATTTCTTTACTCAGCCAGCCACGCGAAATTATCGGCTTAACTTTAAAAAAACTTGGCTACTCTTACAACACCACAAACTTACAGCAAGTTCCAGGACTCGCCAACCAACTAGAAGCTCTTACTCGACAAGTCAAATTTTATAGCAGCGATCGCTATATAGAGCCGCTAATATTAGGAGATACTTGGTTAGCGGTGGGATGGTCAACGGATGTCATCCCGGCGATCCAGCGTTACCGAGAAATTGCCGCGATCGTTCCCCTCTCTGGGAGTGCAATTTGGGCGGATGTATGGGTAAGTCCAACTCAAAGCCAGGGCGATAAACTTTTAGCACAACAGTGGATTGATTTTTGCTGGCAACCTTCAAGTCAAAAGCAAATTTCCATATTAAGTAAAGCGCGATCGCCAATGAATGTAAAAATCAACCCTGTAGATATTCAAGAGGGATTAAGAAACTTGCTGTTAGTAGAAGGCGAAACTTTGGCTAATAGTGAATTTCTGCTCCCCCTACCCAAGGAGACGCAGCAGCAGTACGCATCGCTTTGGCAAGACAAGGTTTAAAAATTGCTAATTGCGGACTGAACCGCGAACGCTGGCTTTACCGGAAGCATTTAGAGCCGCTATATTACACAAACGAGGTTGAACGTTGAAGTTGCAAGTATAAGTTGCTAACAGTTCTTGTTGATAATTAAATACTCTGACGTTGTAGCCATAATCGCGGGCAACATTGCCAAAATTATTAACAAACTCGTAACGCTCTACATAATCTAGCAAACTCCAAATTTGCCGATTGACAACCAAATCTATACGCGGCGAGTTACTTCCCTTAGCTGGGTAAGCCAACCAGTTATCTAGCAACTTGCCGCCAAACTGCTCTTTTGCCCACCATAAACTAGGGATAGTTAGTTGCTTTTGCGAAATATTACTTGCTGTAACTACACCATTTTTAGCGGCGGTATTAGGAGCAAGCAAGCTCAACTCTAGAGGTGCGTTAGCTGGTGGAGGAACGACAGGAGTTTTTACTTGAGCAAAGGGTGGTGCTGGTTGGATAAAAATTACGGCGCTAAGGCTCGTAATTAATGATAGCAGCGCTCTTTTTTTAACCAAAACAAGAAGCCGCATAATTGAGTAGTTGGTTAATGTTTCTACTACTAACTTAACAGCACCACCCACCGTTTGACATAAAAGTTATTAGCTTCTAGGCTCTTTGTCGGTTTGCTTTGAGCGCTTTATTCGTCTGTCTCCAGATTGAGATAAATATTGCCCCAGAAACCAAAGCCCCCAAAACTGATTTAACGGTATTTTTGAGCAGTGTCCTTTGGGCATTTGCGCGACTACTCGCCGCTTGAGATTTTAACTGTCTTTCCCCATCAGCAACTCTTGCTAAAAGTTGAGTTTTTAACTGAGCAACGTTTTGAGTAGGTACAGCGCCGGCTTGGGGATTAAGGCGCGTTAGTACGCTTTGAATTTCTGCGGGTGTAGTTGCTTTATTAAGTACTGCTTGCAACTGTTGCAGTTGGTTTGCTTGTTGAGTGACTCTAGTGTTAAGTTCTTGAGCGCTTTGTCTATCGAGTCTCCAACTAGCATTAATACCCAATGGAACTAATAAGAAAAATAATATCCCCGCAACTAAACAAGCCCAAGATAAGAACTTAAAGATTTTTAGGCTTTTTTCCCCAGAAAATACTAGCACCGCACCTAGTAAAGGTACGGGTACTCGCTCTACCAAACTTCTCACCGTTTGAAATTCCCAAGCGGGGTTCGTAAATAACGCCGGAACAAAAACATCAATAACGTCAAATAATGACAAAGCTAATAATGCGTAACCGACGATGCGAAAAAGAGGAGCGAACCACCATTCATTATTGTTTGCTTTTGTCACGCCGATCGAACCTTGAATTACTACAATTGATCTTGACCAAAAATCATTCTTGGGGATAGTGCTTAATCCACCATTGATACCAAGAAATCCAAGCTTTTTCTAGAAGAATATAAGCCGCCTGTGGTGAAGACTTATTTAAGGGTATGGAAAAATGACTCCATAAGCAACGAGTATCGCGCAGACTTCGCTGACCTAAAAGCCAAGGAATTGTCCGATCCGATAGCAGATCGTAGCGATCGCGATTGTCGTTATACTCTTGTCTACTTAAGGTGCTACCACCGCGCGGGTTGATACAGGTGGTTAAATAAGCGCGGTTTTGGATGATGTACATAGCATAAGTACCAACGCCTGGTTGCTGGCGGACGACAAAAGAGCGATCGCTCGGTGCAGCTTCGACCGAACTATAATCTTGTAAAAATATCTTGTATTCGCCCTGAGTTTCTAATTCGTAGATCGTTTCCACATCTAGAACTAGATTATTTTGGCTGTAGCGATACCGTTTACCGCGATCGAGGGGTTTACCAATAGTTTGACCTTTTTCCGCCGTTGTGCTTATAAATGGCTGGCTTTCTTGGAATTGCCAGCCGTTTATCGGTACGGTTTGGGGAAATACGATTGGTGTAAGTTGGCGTTTGCCAACGTTTGGGTCTAATAGTAATTTACCCAAAACTAGAGTAGTACTTGCAAAAGTAACTATCAGTAATGGTATCCGCAACTGCTTAGACTTCATTCCTTGGGCAACTCCATTTGTTCGTTGCTTTGGCGATCGTCCTCTTGCTTGATAATTAAGTAACAAAAACAACCAAACAGCAACGTGCAGAGCAAAAAGAATATCTCCGAACCTGTACCTGTATGCCAGTATTCAAAAGCTGTAGGATTTGATTTTGCAACTAGAAATGCCATCAGCGCTACCCTTACAGAATTAACCAAAAAGGCAATGACAACCGCAACAAGCGGGACAAGAATTTTTTTGAATAAACTTTTTGTCGGGAACATCACTAAAAATAAAATTGCCAACTTCATTAGCTGCGATATAGATTCCATTCCCGAACAGCCTGGATAGACTTCAACTGCTCCAGTAGGCAAAATAATATTTACTCCTTCGCGCACAACGGGAAACCCTAAGTAGGATAAGAAGGCAAAGGAAAATTTCGCTGTAAATATTGATATATCTAAGCGATGGGTAATATAACCGACAGGTAGGCTAAAAGCAAAAATAATCAGTAGTTCTAGCCAATACTGACGCAAACCTTTGATGCCTGACGCTAAGAGTGCTACACCTAGAAAAACGATAAATGGCGTAAGTTCGACAAAGGAATCAACAGCATCAATATAATTGCTTCTAACTAAAACAAAAGCAATAATTAGAATGCCGAGCAAGCTGGAAAAAATATCGCTCTCTAGTTTTAAAGTCTGGCGTTTGTCAGCTAATAGAGAAAACACCGCTCCCAATCCTAGCAAGCCGATAGTTAGCTGACTTAAGTTACCATCAAGTCTCAGGTACAAACTAGCGTATACGGCAGTCAAGCCACCAGAAATCGCTAATAACCAAAACTGAGTGTTTTCTAGAGGTTTTATTGCCGCAAGGGAATTGTTTTTCATAGTTTTAATTGAGGACAGCCGATCTTCATTCGACAAAAAGCTATAGTACTTTTTATACTTAATCCCACAAACGACGACGGGGAGCGCCGTCTAGTTTTTGGTGAGCATCAGCTAACAAAGCTGGAATATCTAGCTGTTCGGGACACCGAGGCAGGCAATCGCCGCAACTAGTACAACGATCGCCTTTATTACCGGGAAACCAATGACCAGCATTTTCAAACATCGTGTATCGGTAATTACCATAGTCGATCATATCGTAGGCAACCGCAAGATTGCGTAGACGTAAAATTTCGGGAATATTGATATTTTCCGGGCAAGGTAAGCAGGCAAAGCATTGACTGCATTTTTGGGGTTGTATACTATCTAATTGCCTATCTAAGCGCTGGCAGGCGGCAAGCTCGTTTGCTGTCAATGGTTCGCACGAGTCGCTACATTTTAAGGGTTCGACCAATTCCTCGGCATTTGCCGCGCCGATACTGAGGGTAGTGATGCAAAGATTGCTAAGTAAAAAACGATAATTTAATTCTAAAGGTGTAAAGGGGTGGCACAAATCGATTAGTTGTTGCGGCGGGGTGTATAGTCTGCCACCTTTATCGGCGGGGGAAATAATAAATATCCCCATGTCTTTTGCTTTGGCTAATTCTAGGGCGGCGGCATGACGTTGAAAAAAGTAGTAATAATGTAAATTAACAAACTCAAATAAATCTGTTGCGATCGCCGCGCTAATTAATTCTAACGAGCCGTGAGTTGAAAAACCAACGTGCTTTATTCGCCCATCCTCTACTGCTTCCAGCACCGCCTGCATACAGCCTCTGTCTTGCTGTACCAACTGGAGATGTTCCCAAGTATTAATCCCATGAATCGCCAGACAGTCGATGTAATCTAACTGCAAACGCTGCATTGATTCATCAATAGAGCGACGCATAGAATCCGCATCTGCCATTGGTGAGATTTTAGTAGTAATATAAATTTGACTGCGGGGTATTGATAAGTTCTGAGCTAATACTGCTCCTAAATACTCCTCACTTTTGCCGTAACCTCTAGCAGTTTCAAAGTGGTTAATGCCACAAGCTAAAGCTTTTTCTATGGTCTTTCGGGCATTTTCTGGAGATGCCAAGTAGCGCATCGTTCCCAAAGAGAAAACAGACAAGTAAAGGTTTGTTTTACCAAAACGTCGATAACGCATAAATAATAGTTTAAGCTTCCCCCGGACTAAAGCCTTTACCTTGAATTAAATCTTCTGGGCGGAGATTGGATAAAAACTCTTTAAAAGCTTTTTGCTCTGCTTCATCCGCATCTCTATCGACAGGAATAGAAGCATCGGCAATTACTTCTTCCATTACCCAAATGGGGCTATTGGTACGCAAAGCGATCGCAATAGCATCGCTCGGACGAGCATCAATATCTTTTTTGACTTCGCCTTGGCGGAGGCTTAAGACAGCGTAAAACGTGCCATCTTGAATCGAATGAATCACCACGCGCTCTAAAACCATACCCCAGACTTCTAACATATTTGCCATTAAGTCATGAGTAAGCGGGCGGGGCGGCTTTTGGTTTTCTAAGGCGCTGATAATTGCCTTAGCTTGGTCTTGATTTATATAAATTGGTAGCGCCCGACGCTCGGTGCCGTCTTTTAGCAATACAATCGGGCTGCGGTTTACAGCATCTATAGCAATGCCAGCAACTCTCATTTCAATCATTGACGTAGCCTCTAAAATCTTTTGTGCTTATGGCGATTGTGGCAAGGGGGTACACTAGAGCTAGATATAAGGTGGTAGTAACGTTATACATATTTATAGTGATAGTTGAATCAATTTAACTTCTATTTGGCAGCAATATTCAGTTTTATTAAATCGGGTTTACCCAAGCGCTCTTTACCCAAGTATGACCCGTCTTGATGAGATTTATGTAAAGCAGATTAGAAGAATTTAAGATGATTTTTATTTAGATAAATATTTTGATTGGTTGTCTATACATATAGTTGAGTTGTTATGTTTACAGGATTAGTTCAAGCCTTGGGACAAGTCCGCTCTTTGGGTAGCGATCGCCTAAGCGTTAATTGCGTAGATAATAATGCTAGTTTAATTTTGACCGATCTTGCCCTCGGTGACAGCGTGGCGGTGGATGGAATTTGTCTAACGGTGATGGAAGTTTTGCCCACTGGATTTGTCGCCGCCGTTTCCCCAGAAACTCTTGGGCGCACTACTTTAGCCCAAAGGCAGCTTGATGAGCGTTTTGTTAACTTAGAAACTTCTTTGCGCGTGGGGAGTAAGTTAGGGGGGCATTTTGTGATGGGACATATAGATGGAGTCGGTTACTTGGATGCTACGGAGCAAACGGCGACTTCTTGGGAGATGAGTTTTACAACCACAAAAGAAATAGCCCGTTATATTGTCCCCAAGGGAAGTATTGCTGTTAATGGCATAAGTCTAACTATTGCTGATTATGACGATAAGCGCTATTGGTTTAAAGTAGCGGTGATTCCTCTTACTTATGCCCAAACTAACTTAAGTTACTTGCAATTAGGCGATGGGGTAAATTTGGAAGCGGATATTTTGGGTAAGTATATGGAAAAATTAATCCCTAATTCTTTTTCTTCTTCCCGCCAGGATGCAGATGACGATTTAACTCCCGCGTTTTTAGCAGAAAACGGCTATTTATAAGGCAAGCGCTAGGCAAGAAAGCGTTGGAGACAAGGGGACAAGGGGAAGGGTAGGTTGCTGTAAAGGGAAAATCATATCTACATTCAGCAATGCCGAAAATTTATTACTAAATTCGTTCTAGTCAGGATTCCTGGCTGTTAGTTGGGCAGGGTTTGCGGAGCTTTTTTTGCTTGCGCGCGATCGCGCGCAATAAATCCTGCTACCAATTTGTAGATTTTATTCTCGTCAAATTGCTTAATTCTCCTGTATCATTTAACTTTGATAGAATAGTCCGGTATCCCGACCGATTAACCGGGGATTAAAAGGAGAAACAAGTATGAGTTGGTGGCGGATAACCAAAAGCAAGTTAAAAAACTTTGTAGCGTTATTTTTGGTAGGAGTAGTATTATCAAGTGCGATTGCCGCTTGTTCGTCAGGAGGAAACAGCACTAATAGCGCTACCGGCGATAAAGAAGTAACTCTTGTTTCTTATGCTGTAACCCGCGCCGCCTACGAGAAAATTATTCCGCAATTTACTGCCAAGTGGAAGCAAGAGAAAAATCAAAACATCACATTTAACCAAAGTTACGGCGGGAGCGGCTCTCAAGCCCGTGCGGTAATTGATGGTTTAGAAGCAGATATAGTAGCTTTAGCATTGGCATTAGATACAAAAAAAATCGAGCAAGCAAAACTAATTGAGCCAGGATGGGAACAAGAAGCGCCCAATAATGCGATCGTCCACAAGTCGGTAGCAGCTTTAGTTACCCGCGAAGGCAACCCTAAAGGCATTAAAACTTGGGCAGATTTAGCCAAACCCGGAGTAGGCGTAATTACTGCTAACCCGAAAACTTCTGGTGGTGCGAGATGGAACTTTTTGGGATTGTGGGGTTCGGTAACAAGAACCGGAGGCAACGAAGCCCAAGCGCTAGATTTTGCAACTAAAGTAATTAAAAATGCTCCCGTATTGCCAAGAGATGCCCGCGAATCTAGCGATGTATTTTTTAAGCAAGGACAGGGGGATGTATTAATTAACTACGAAAATGAAATAATTTTAGCAGGCTTAAATGGTGAAAAGTTACCCTATGTAGTTCCCGATGTAAATATCTCCATTGACAATCCCGTAGCAGTAGTAGATGCCAATGTTGACAAACATGGCACGCGAGAAATTGCCCAAGCATTTGTGGAATATCTTTACACTCCAGAATCCCAACGAGAATTTGCCAAAGTAGGCTTTAGGCCCGTCGATCCTACGGTAGCTGCGGAAGTAGCAAAACAGTACGTGCCGATTAAAAACTTATTTACTGCTCAAGATATGGGGGGATGGGATGAAATACAAAAGAAGTTTTTTGACGATGGGGCAATTTTTGACAAAATCCAAGCTAATTAGGGGAAATATTAGTCTATAGACTGCTAACTACTTGAGGAAAACAAAACTTAAAAATGGCTGTATTTTCTAACGTTAAGCAAAAAAAATCATCATGGCAACCCCTAAATAAGCTCTTAGGGCTATCGGTGCCTTGGCGCATTACTTTAGGCTACTTGACAATTATACTGCTCTTGCCAGTATCGGCATTGATCCTAAAAGCAGCGACAGAAAAACCAATTGACTTTTGGAAAATTGCTACAAATCCCGTTGCTTTAGCGACGTATGATGTCACCTTCGTTACCGCCTTTATTGCTGCCCTAATTAACGGAGTTTTGGGACTATTAATTGCTTGGGTGCTAGTTAGGTATGATTTCCCCTTCAAACGCATAATAGATGCGGCTATCGATTTACCCTTTGCTTTGCCAACTTCGGTTGCAGGGTTAACATTAGCAACGGTTTATAGCGATAAAGGCTGGCTTGGCTCGTTATTTGCACCCTACGGCATAAAAATTGCCTTTACGCGATTGGGAGTAGGGGTAGCAATGTTATTCATCTCCTTGCCCTTTGTGGTGCGGGCTTTGCAACCAGTGTTGCAAGAAATGGAAAAAGAAATCGAAGAAGCAGCATGGTCTTTGGGGGCTTCTAGATGGCAGACTTTTTGGCGGGTAATTTTACCGCCCTTAATGCCAGCGATGCTGACGGGGATAGCTTTAGCATTTTCTCGCGCTGTGGGGGAATATGGCTCGGTGGTAATTGTTGCCTCTAATATTCCTTATCAAGACTTAATTGCTTCGGTACTAATTATCCAACGATTAGAACAGTACGATTATTCGGCGGCGACAGTAATTGGTACAGTTTTGCTCGTCATTTCTTTAATAGTTTTATTAGCAATTAACCTGTTGCAAGCTTGGGGAAGACGCTATGAAGTTTGAGATTGCTGGCAAGTCCTTTAATCCTAGTTTGCCAAAGAAAAAATTAGCGTCTGGCGATCGCCCTTGGGTAAAATTTATTTTAATTGCAATTGCGATCGCTTATCTAGCATTAATTTTATTTATTCCGGCAGCGAATGTCTTTGCTCAAGCATTCAAGTCAGGATTTGCACCTTTTTTGACTAATCTAACAGCGCCGGATTTTCTCCACGCTGTCAAACTAACAGTCTTAATTGCCTTGATTGTTGTCCCCATTAATACAGTCTTTGGGCTGTGTGCGGCGTGGGTAATTGCCCGCAATCAGTTTCGCGGTCGAGCATTGCTCGTTAGTATTTTAGATGTACCTTTTGCGGTTTCTCCAGTAGTAGCAGGATTAATGCTCGTGCTGCTTTACGGACGTAGTGGTTGGTTTGGGCCAGCACTAGAGGCGGCAAATATTAAAATTATTTTTGCTATGCCAGCAATGGTAATTGCTAGTGCTTTTATTACTATGCCTTTTGTTGCCCGTGAAGTTATTCCGGTTTTAGAAGAATCTGGTTTCGACCAAGAAGAAGCAGCAAAAACTTTAGGCGCAAGCGATTGGCAAACATTTTGGCGCGTCACCCTGCCCAATATTCGTTGGGGTTTGCTTTATGGCGTGATTTTAACCAATGCCAGAGTTATGGGCGAATTTGGTGCAGTTTCAGTGGTATCGGGAAATATTGGCGGCAAAACTCAAACTTTGCCGCTATTTGTAGAGGAAGCTTACAAGCAGTATAGAACCGAGTCCGCCTTTGCGGCGGCGGTTTTGCTGGCAGGTTTAGCTTTAGTCACGCTGGTGTTGAAAGAAATTTTGGAACGTAAAACTCAAATTAAAGATATTGAATAGGAGAGTACTGATGTCTATCCAAAATAGCGATAACTTTTCATTGCAGACATCTCGACCGACGCAAACTAAAATTAAAATTCACATCCCCAAAGCCTTGCACGAAGAACCAATAATTTCGCGCTTAGTATCCCAGCACGGTATTACAGTAAATATTGCTGCTGCTTTACTAGGGGCAAATACGCGCGATGATGGCTGGTTTGAATTAGAGCTTCGTGGCAAAGCCGAGCAAATTCAGAGCGCTTTGACTTATCTTAACGACCTGGATTTAGAAATTTGGGGTCAATCAACGGCTCAAGAAGATGGGTGGTAATTTTTAACTGCTAATAGCTATTTAAGTCATCTGGTTTTCAATTGCCCACCGAGCAAGTTCAGTGCGGTTGTTCAACCCTGTTTTACCTAACATATTGGAAACGTGACTTTCTACAGTGCGCTGACTGACATTCAGTTCGTCAGCAATATTTTTATTTGCCAAACCCCTAGCTACAAACTGCACGACTTTTAATTCTGTTTGCGTTAGGTGGACATCAAAAGGAACTTGAATTTTTGATTCGTTATTGTTGCCATCGGTCGATTGCTGTCTTTGGCGAAAGGCTTGTTTGAGCGATGCTTCTACTTGAGCTACTAATTCCTCTGGCTCAAAAGGTTTTACCATATAAACATCCGCACCGATATTTAATCCTTTAACTCGGTCTTGAGCTTGACCTTTAGCAGAAAGAAATAAAACAGGAATCCAGCTAGTACGCTCGTCTTCGCGGATATTACTGACAAAATCATAGCCATCCATTTCCGGCATCATCACGTCACAAACAATCATGTCTGGAACATCGTTTTCTAGAACTTCTAATGCTTCCCTACCATTTTCCGCCGTAATGACTTCATAACCCCGAAATTCTAAATAATCCTTGACTAGCAATATTAAGTTCGGGTCATCATCAATTAGTAGCAGTCTTTTGTGTTCTTTAACGCTAGTTTCTTTCATACTTTGCTACTGGGGTTACTTTTAATTTGATGGAATTTTGTAATAATAAATGTCTGGCATTGTTTTGATATTGGTAGCATTTTGCTATTAAGGCTAATTTTACCAACTCTTTTTCCTCCCTTATTTTGCCATAGCAAAATGCAATTCCAGTAATGCTACGGAATTATATAGTATATCTGGAGTGTTATTATATATTGTTTTTTCCGTCTAGAATCTTAGCAATTGAACAGATAATTGCTACTCCTAGCTTTAGTAAGCTTTAAACCTTAAAAATAGATGTTACTATTATTTACTTTGAGATGTATCAAAGTTTACAGGTTGCGGCAAGGGGTGAGTTAAAAAGGCATATTCTGCAACCACGCGGTTATCGATCAAATGTTCTTGAATAATGCGCTCAATCACTTCAGGAGTTGCTTGACGATACCAAACTCCATCGGGATAGACAACTAAAATTGGTCCAAAACTACAAACGCGCAAGCAATTAGCTTTAGTGCGAAATATACAACTAGGGCGCGTCTCGGTTGGCTTATCGAGTTTCAATTGTTTTAAACGTTTTTTTAAATACTCCCAAGACTCCAAACTTGCCTCTTTAGAGCAGCACTGCGGAAAAGTCGGATCAGCACAAATAAAAATATGGCGTTGAATTTGCTCTAGTCCTAAACTTTTGACGCAGCTAGTTAAAGACTCTAAATTTTGAGCTTGGCAAGTTTCAATATCTTCAACGGCCTCAATCGGGGCATTATTTTCTTGAGTCATCGTTACAAAAAGTAATTTTTACTTTAAAGCTATTTTGACAAATTATAAAAAGTACTAGCACTTTCAATTCCTTAGCCTACAACCGTTGCAACTATCACAAGGCGTAAGTTCGGAAACCCGTACACAAAATTTTCTTGCTTTTGGTAGCCATATTTAGCTAAATTAGCACTCAGGAGCAGAGAGTGCTAATTTTTTGGAGAAATATATATGGCAGCAGTAACTCTAAGTGTATCTACAGTTAGTCCCCTAGGCGATCGCGTATTTGTAAAAGTTAGCGCCGCCGAGGAAAAGACCGCCGGAGGTCTATATTTACCCGATAACGCCAAAGAAAAGCCCCAAGTAGGGGAAATTGTCAACGTTGGCCCAGGCAAGCGTAACGATGACGGCAGCCGCACCGAACTCGATGTCAAAGTCGGCGATAAAGTATTGTACTCCAAGTACGCTGGCACGGATATCAAACTCGGAACAGAAGAATACGTACTTTTATCAGAAAAAGACATTCTTGCCGTAGTTGCCTAAAACGCCCACAGCAAGAACAAATAAATTTTCTTGCGTACCCCAACCAAATTAACCCCTCACAACACAATACCGATATGGCAAAGCGAATTATTTATAACGAGAATGCTCGTCGTGCTTTAGAAAAGGGCATGGACATTTTGGCGGAAGCTGTCGCCGTTACTTTAGGACCAAAAGGTCGTAACGTAGTCCTCGAAAAGAAATTTGGCGCACCACAAATCGTTAACGACGGCGTAACTATTGCCAAAGAAATCGAATTAGAAGACCATGTAGAAAATACTGGCGTATCGCTAATTCGCCAAGCAGCTTCTAAAACAAACGATGCCGCCGGAGATGGAACAACCACAGCTACCGTGCTTGCTCACGCGATGGTCAAAGAAGGACTGAGAAACGTAGCGGCGGGAGCTAACGCTATTTCCCTCAAGCGTGGAGTAGACAAAGCAACTACTTTCTTAGTAGGCAAAATTGCCGAACACGCACGTCAAGTAGAAGACTCCAAAGCGATCGCTCAAGTAGGTTCGATCTCTGCGGGTAACGACGAAGAAGTCGGTCAAATGATCGCCGATGCGATGGATAAAGTCGGTAAAGAAGGCGTAATTTCCCTAGAAGAAGGGAAATCTATGAACACCGAGCTAGAAATTACCGAAGGGATGCGCTTTGATAAAGGCTACATTTCCCCTTACTTTGCCACCGATCCAGAGCGGATGGAAACAGTTTTTGAAGAACCCTTTATCTTGTTGACAGACAAGAAAATTGCTTTAGTTCAAGACTTAGTACCAGTATTAGAGCAAGTAGCGCGTTCGGGTCGTCCGCTCGTAATTATTGCTGAAGACATTGAAAAAGAAGCATTGGCAACATTAGTTGTCAACCGCTTGCGTGGCGTACTTAACGTAGCGGCGGTTAAAGCACCAGGATTTGGCGATCGCCGGAAAGCGATGTTAGAAGATATTGCCGTACTAACGGGCGGTCAATTAATTACTGAAGATGCGGGTTTAAAACTAGAATCTACCAAGCTAGAAATGCTCGGTAAAGCTCGTCGCATCAACATTACCAAAGACACCACAACAATTGTTGCCGAAGGTAACGAACAAGCGGTTAAAACTCGTTGCGAACAAATCCGCCGTCAAATGGACGAAACCGAGTCTTCCTACGACAAAGAAAAGCTCCAAGAGCGCCTAGCTAAGTTGGCTGGTGGTGTAGCAGTTGTTAAAGTCGGTGCAGCTACAGAAACCGAGATGAAAGATCGCAAATTGCGCTTAGAAGATGCGATCAACGCTACAAAAGCCGCCGTAGAAGAAGGTATTGTTCCTGGAGGCGGTACAACCTTAGCTCACTTATCTCCTGAATTGGAGTCTTGGGCAACAGGCAACCTTAAAGATGAAGAATTGATTGGGGCGATGATTGTTTCTCGTGCTTTAGCTGCGCCCTTAAAGCGGATTGCTGAAAACGCCGGACAAAATGGCGCAGTAATTGCCGAGCGCGTTAAGGAAAAAGAGTTTAATGTCGGCTTCAACGCGGCAACTAACGAATTTGTCGATATGTTTGCAGCCGGAATCGTCGATCCTGCTAAAGTAACTCGTTCCGCTTTGCAAAACGCGGCTTCTATTGCTGGAATGGTTCTAACTACTGAGTGCATTGTAGTAGACAAGCCTGAGCCAAAAGATGGCGCTGCGCCGGCGGGTGCTGGTATGGGTGGCGGCGACTACGATTATTAATCGTTCCAGGCGTAAATAATATTTGCGCTACCACTTTTATTAAAGGCAGAGTTGTCTATCAAAGCAGCTCTGCTTTTTTTGTTTGTATGCTTTTGTATAAATCGAGAAAGCCCAGGCACTTTATATAGATATGTATATCTATGGGTTGTTTGTAATTCAAGCTTAGAGAGGTAAATTGTGAAAAAAATAAATTAGTTTTCTGTATAAAAAATTATGAAAAAAATTTTTCCCCAAACTCAAGAGCAGTTAGAGCAAAAGTTACTAGAGGGCATTCAACAAGTGTACTTAAAGATCCTCGGACATCAACCGCAACAACTTTCTTGTAAGCTAATTGACAAAAATTTAACGATAATTATTGACGACTCAATCACCCTACCCGAACAGTTATTAGTAGAAAGTGGCAAACAAGAATTGGCACAACAAGTCAGGGCTAATATTCACTCAGCTTTTGAACCTTATCTTAAATCGACAATCGAAGAAGTAACTGCCATTCCCTTAACAGACCTAATTAGTCAGACATCTTTAGATACAGGGATGACTAGCATTGTGGCAATTTTTACTCATGCACCAGAACTAACTTCTTCTAGCTAATTACGCACGAGGCTCAAGGCGTTAACAGCACTGCTAGGCTAAATAGTTACGCACGATTGCTTCTAAGTCTTCCAACATATAAGGCTTAGTAATATATTCGCTGCAACCTGCGGATAATAAGCGATCGCGATCTTCTTGTCTAGCTAAAGCTGTTACAGCAATTACGGGAATATGCTTGGTAGTTTGATTTTCCTTGAGATGGCGGACAACCTCTACACCATTTAAGTCCGGCAGCATTACATCTAATAAAATTAAGTCTGGATTATAGGCTTGGGCTAGAAATAATGCTATTCGCCCCTCCGTTGCGGTAATTAGCGAGCAATCAAATACATTCAATACTTCACTAAGCAGCAGTAAATTATCTTCGTTGTCATCTACTGCCAAAATCATTGTTTGTTTAGCTTCTATTTCTCTATTTCTAGCTAAAAGTTCCAATTTTTCCTCCATGATTTGGAATACATCAATATATATTGCTGTAATTGAGGCATTCCCTAAGCGGCGCATCCGGCGCTCGTGATGGATTGGCTCTAGAGTAACTTACACTACATATACTACTTAGACAGACCGTTACTAAATTCTAGTATTGCAGTTAAAAGTAATAAAAGTTACATATTTTCTAAGATTAAGCGAGCGGCATTAAAAATAAACTTAATATTTTTTTAATAATATTTCAAGTTTGAGCGAGATGGTGTACCCAAGTTTACAAAGTAATAAATTTTGTAGAGTTTCTAAAAATTTGTCGATAACTCAAGAAAATGCGATCGCTCATCAAGCAGTTTATTCCTCAATTTTAGCGCGAGAATAGAAACAGATTGGCGCAGCTTAAGCAATTAATAGCCAAGTCGTCAACGGGAGGAGAAAAGTAATGGCAATTTGTACAATTAATCCCGCCACAGGAGAAACGCTCAAAACCTTTACTGCTCTTACAGCAGAGGAAATTGAAACTAAACTCGATCTATGTACGCAAGCATTTATAAAATACCGCGCTATACCAATAACTCAACGCGCCGAGTGGCTGCAAGCCGCCGCCGCAATATTAGAGCAAAATAAAGCTCAATACGCTCAAATTATGACCCTAGAAATGGGTAAGCCAATTAAGGGAGCGATCGCAGAAGTAGAAAAATGCGCTTTAGTATGTCGTTACTACGCCGAACACGCTGCCCAATTTCTCGCCGATGTACCCGCTTCTACCGATGCAAGTTCTAGCTTTATTCGCTATCAACCATTAGGGGCAATTTTAGCGGTAATGCCTTGGAATTTCCCTTTCTGGCAAGTCTTTCGCTTTGCCGCACCCGCATTAATGGCAGGAAATGTCGGTTTACTCAAGCACGCTTCAAATGTACCCCAGTGCGCCTTAGCGATAGAGGAGATTTTTACACAAGCAGGTTTTCCTCCTGGAGTATTTCAAACATTGCTGGTGGGAGCAGAAAAAGTTACAGATTTAATTAATGACGATCGCATTAAAGCCGCCACTTTAACCGGAAGTGAAGTCGCAGGAGCAAGTTTAGCCGCCGCCGCCGGAAAACAAATTAAAAAAGTAGTTTTAGAACTAGGCGGTAGCGATCCATTTATAGTTTTGGGTAGTGCGGACTTAGAAACGGCTGTAAATACTGCTGTAACAGCGCGGATGCTCAATAACGGACAGTCTTGCATCGCTGCCAAACGCTTTATAGTCGTAGATGAAATTGCCGAACAATTCCAACAAAAGTTAGTAGAAAAATTTGCCGCCTTAAAAGTCGGCGATCCTACACAGCTAGATACAGATTTAGGACCCTTAGCAACGCCAGGGATTCTCAAAGACTTAGATTATCAAGTTACCCAATCGGTAAAAGATGGCGCAAAGCTGCTAATTGGCGGACAGAAGTTAGAACGCCCAGGTAACTACTATCCAGCGACTATACTAACCGATATTCCCCCCGGCAGCCCCGCAGAAAAAGAAGAATTTTTTGGGCCTGTAGCATTGTTATTTAGAGTAGCGGATATAGATGCAGCAATTAAATTAGCTAACGATACGCCCTTTGGCTTGGGTGCTAGTGCTTGGACAAATAACGCTGAACAATGCGATCGCCTCATTGAGGAATTAGAAGCGGGAGCGGTATTTATCAACAGTATGGTCAAATCTGACGTGCGAATGCCTTTTGGAGGAATCAAGAAATCCGGCTATGGTCGAGAACTAAGCAGCCAAGGTATTCACGAATTTGTGAATATTAAAACTATTTGGGTGAGTTAAAGTCACAGTTAATTGGGAAGTATTAAGTATCAGCTAATTTCTTTTATATAGAGTGTGGAGGAAGCAAGTCAATGAATACAGCAGAATTATTAGTCCAGTGTTTAGAAAATGAAGGCGTGCGTTACATTTTTGGTTTGCCTGGAGAAGAAAACCTGCACGTATTAGAGGCAATCAAAAAGTCTTCCATCCAATTTATCACTACCCGTCACGAGCAAGGCGCGGCGTTCATGGCAGATGTGTACGGGCGCTTAACGGGTTCGTCTGGGGTATGTCTTTCTACTTTAGGACCTGGGGCAACTAACTTAATGACGGGAGTGGCAGACGCGAATTTAGACGGCGCTCCTTTAGTTGCCATTACCGGACAAGTGGGAACAGATCGGATGCACATAGAGGCGCACCAGTATCTCGATTTAGTTGCAATGTTTGCACCTGTAACGAAGTGGAATAGCCAAATTGTGCGTCCTAGCAATACTCCCGAAATTGTCCGGCGGGCTTTTAAAACTTCCCAAAGCGAAAAACCTGGGGCGGTGCATATCGATTTACCCGAAAATATTGCCGCCATGCCTGCGGTGGGTACGCCTTTAAATAATAGCGCTCTGCAAAAAACTTACGCAGCTTTTCAAAGTATTACCGCCGCCGCCGCCGCGATTTCGGAAGCCAAAAATCCGTTGATATTAGTAGGGAATGGAGCAATTAGAGCTAACGCCAGCGAAGTTTTAACCAAGTTTGCTACCGAGTTGAATATTCCTGTCGTTAATACATTTATGGGTAAAGGCGTAATTCCTTATACTCATCCCTTGGCATTGTGGACAATGGGATTGCAGCAGCGAGACTATATCAATTGCGGGTTTGACAATACGGACTTGGTAATTGCGATCGGTTACGACTTGATCGAATATTCGCCCAAAAAATGGAATCCGCAAGCAAAGATTCCAATTATTCATGTCAGCGCCATGTCTGCGGAGATTGATAGTAGCTACGTGCCAATAGTTGAAGTTGTCGGCGATATTTCTGACGCGCTGGAGGAAATTTTGCAGCGCGTTAGCCGAGAAGGAAAACCCGAACCTTACGCGCTGCAATTACGTGCTGCTATTCGCGCAGATTACGAGGAGTATGCAAACGATAGCGAGTTTCCCATTAAGCCCCAAAAACTAATTTACGATCTGCGTCAGGTAATGGGGCCTGAAGATATTGTAATTTCTGATGTGGGCGCTCATAAAATGTGGCTTGCTCGTCATTATCATTGCGATCGCCCAAATACTTGTTTAATTTCTAATGGCTTTGCGGCGATGGGCATAGCTATTCCCGGTGCAGTGGCGGCGAAACTGGTTCACCCCAACCGTAAAGTTGTTGCAGCGACGGGGGATGGTGGTTTTATGATGAATTGCCAAGAATTGGAAACAGCTTTGCGAGTAGGTACGCCGTTTGTAACTTTAATTTTCAACGATGGCGGTTACGGCTTAATTGAGTGGAAGCAGCAAAATCAATTTGGTAGCTCCTCTTACGTCCATTTTGGCAACCCAGATTTTGTTAAACTAGCCGAAAGCATGGGTTTGAAAGGCTACCGGGTAGAATCAGCAACAGATTTTATTCCCATCCTCAAAACCGCTCTAGCCCAAGATGTTCCAGCCGTTATCGATTGTCCGGTAGATTACCGCGAAAACTCTCGGTTTACGCAAAAATCTGGTGACTTAAATTGTAAGTTGTAACATTAAGTCCAAAAACCTGAAGTTATCAATTTATTTGACCGAATAAGAAGGTAATTTACCTAAAGTTTGTTACTTCTTACTCGGTTTATTATCTATTTGCTGTAGCTTTAAAATTTACTCAACTTCAGTTACTCATTATAGATAGTTAATTCTTTGGGATTGCAGCGCTTAAGAACTACTACAATTCCTTCCGCTCCTTCATCATTCAAGTCTTCAACATAGCCTGGATAGGCAGCTTTGGCTTCCGCAGAGGTTTTGAAAGGCCCAAAGTAGTACACGCAACGGGGCTTAACAGTTGTAATTTCTGCCCACCAAGGTGTATTCAAGCCTTGCATGAAGCCTATAATTAACTGTTTAATCATGTATGTAGCATTGCATAAAGAGTAGCGGCAAAAAGCTTATATTACCAGAGTAGTTATTTAAACACAATAACTATTACTTTCTAAATATCTGCTATTTGGGGAAAAATAATTTAGTAACTTACGCTCGAAAACTCTAAGAATTTTGTTAATGAGTTTTCTATAGATAATTAAATAATTACTATTATCAAAAGTTAGCCAATATTTTTTGCTACCGCTAGTTTTAACAAATTAATCACTTATAGTCAATGAAAATTGCTACTTGGAATGTAAATTCAATACGGATTCGCGAAGATGCGGTGGTAAATTGGCTAAAAGAAAATCCGGTAGATGTACTGTGCTTGCAAGAAACTAAGGTTGTAGATGATAATTTTCCGCGATCGCTTTTCCTAGAGCTAGGTTATCACGTCTATGCTTCAGGACAAAAATCTTACAATGGCGTAGCAATTATTAGCAACCAGCCTTTAGAAGATGTTAGTACGGGTTTTGCGCCTTTAATTGGAGTAAATGATTTAGATATTCAAAAGCGGTTAATTACCGGGACTATAGACGACGTTAAGGTTATCTGCGTGTACGTTCCTAATGGCGGCGCTATAGGTAGCGAAAAATATTTATACAAACTGCAATGGCTAAAAGCATTACGAGAATACTTGCGCTTTGGGTTGTATGAAATATCTAATATTTCTCTTTGCGGTGACTTTAATATTGCCTTAGAAGACAAAGACATTCACTCCCCCGCTTTACTAACTGGTCAAACTATGGCAACAGAATTGGAACGTCAAGCTTTGCAAGAAATTATTGAGTTAGGTTTTGCTGATGCTTTTCGCAAGTTTACTACCGAAGGCGGACATTTTAGCTGGTGGGACTATCGCGCTGCGGCTTTTCGGCGCAATTTGGGGTGGCGTATAGACCATCATTATCTTACTTCTGACCTTTACAAACAAGCCACTAGCTGCGTTATTGATACAAATCCTAGAAAACTCACCCAACCTAGCGACCACGCACCCGTAATTGTCGAGTTTTGAAGCTTTAAGTACAAATTAAGTCATAAACTTCATTACTCTAAACATCCAATCATTTGACTTCTTGTAAAAGGCTAAAAAGTTTTTTCTTTAGTCGGCTTGAGCCGACTTTAGCTATCAGCCTGGGGTTTCAACCCTAGGCGGGCTAAGGGGCTTTTGCAAGATATCTATTGTTATAACTTTAGCAATTTTGTCAATCTATAGCAAAAATAAAATTTCAACTAACCCATAATTTATTAAACTAAAAACTGTAAAGCTTGTTACTATTTTGTATCTTTTAATAAGAGTATATTGATTTGCACACGACTTGTTAAGTAATGATAGTGGAGACTTTAGGGTGCATTTATTAAGCAAAAAAGTAACAGTTGCGTTAATAGGGACATTTAGTTTTTGTACAATTTTGACCGGAGTATCAATCTCTAATGTTTCTGTAGGAAAAGCAGCTAATCGACCAACCACCATGTCAACTAATGGCATGGTAACAACTCCTCATTATCTAGCTTCTCAAGCGGCAATTGATATTCTTAAAGACGGCGGAAATGCAGTTGATGCAGCCATTGGTGCTGCTTCTACTTTAGCTGTCGTTTATCCTCACATGAATAGTATTGGCGGAGATAGTTTTTGGTTAATTTACAATGCAAAAACTAAAGAACTCAAAGCTTTAAATGCTAGTGGTCGCTCTAGTGAAAAAGCAACAATTAAATTCTACCAAGATTTGGGATATAAAAAAATTCCTGCTAGAGGCTATCTCTCGGCAAATTCCGTACCTGGAACGATTTCCGGCTGGGATGAAGCTTATAAATACGCTCAAAAATCTATGGGAAATAGTCTTCCTTGGGCGCAAGTAATGACTTCGGCTATTTCTTACGCGGAAAAAGGTTTCCCGGTAACACCAAGTCAAGAGATTTGGACAACAACTAATATTGGGCAAGATAATAAAGAATTGCGCGATTTACAGCGTTTTGAAAGCTTCCGTAAAACCTACCTTAATGCCAATAATCAACCCTATAAAGCTGGAGAAGTTTTTAAGCAGCCCGAACTTACAAAAACCTTAAAATTAATTGCAACTAAAGGCGCAAAAGAATTTTATCAAGGAGAAATTGCTAAAAATATAGTTGCCGATGTCCAAGCTAATAAAGGAATTTTAACAGTTAACGATTTTGCCCAACATCGGGCTAATTGGGTAGATCCAATTTCTGTTAACTACCGCGAATATCAGGCTTATAATTTTCCTCCCAATACTCAAGGGATGGCTTCTTTATCAATTTTGAACATCCTAAATAACTTCGACATGAAAAAAATTGGAGAAGGGACAGCAGATTACTACCATGTAATTGTAGAAGCAACTAAACTAGCTTTTAGCGATCGCGATAAATATCTCAGCGATCCTGAGTTTGTAAAAATCCCTCTCGATTCTCTGTTATCAAAAAAATACGGTACAGAATTAGCCAGCCGCATTAACTTAACCAAAACAGTTAAAGAAGCAAAACTTCTCGATCCTAAAGGCGATACTGTATGGCTGGGTGTAGTAGATAAAGACGGTAATTCAGTATCTTTAATTCAAAGTATCTATCATGATTTTGGTTCGGGAATTGTTGCTAAAAATACCGGAGTTTTATTGCAAAATCGGGGTAGTTTCTTCTCTTTAGATCCAACCCACGTAAATCATTTAGAACCGCGCAAGCGGACTTTTCATACCCTAAACCCAGCCATGTTATTTAAGACAGGAAAACCTTATCTTATTTACGGCACAATGGGAGGAGAAGGACAACCACAAACTCAAGCCGCGCTTGTAACTCGTATTGTTGACTTTGGTTTTAGCGTCCAAGAAGCAATTGAAGCGCCCAGATGGTTGCAAGGAAGGACTTGGGGCGCAGCTTCTAACGACTTAAAAATTGAAGGACGAGTCAGCAAAGCAGTAAGTGCAGAATTAGTTAAAAGAGGTCATCCCGTCAAAATGGTTGACGATTATACCGATACAATGGGACACGCTGGGGCAATATTAATCGATCCTAAAACCAATGTTAAATCCGGCGGCGCAGATCCGCGCGGAGACGGGGCGGCAGTAGGATATTAATTTAACAATTTTTGCAGTTTACTAGCGATAGTTAGTAAACTGTAATGCTACAGGTAATTCTTCTTGCTTCAAGCGTTGAATTACTACTTGTAAATCGTCTTTATCTTTGCTAGAAACTCGTACTGTGTCCCCTTGAATGGAAGGCTGTACTTTCTTAAACTCATCGCGAATTAGCTTGCTAATTTGTTTAGCTATTTCTTGACTGATACCTTTTTTGAGCTTAACTTCTTGGCGGATGCGATTGCCGCTTGCAGATTCTATTTTGCCGTAATCGAAGATTTTGAGCGAAAGATTACGTTTAGCAGCTTTTTGCTGAAGGATAGAGTGGACGGCATCTAAAGTAAATTCGCTATCTGTACTAATATTAATTACTTCACCGCTCAATTCTACCGTTGTTTGCGTGTCTTTGAGGTCGTAGCGGCTTTTGATTTCTCGAACAGTTTGATCTAACGCATTTACCAATTCTTGTTGGTCAAAGTCGCTCACAATATCAAATGAATAAGTAGAAGCCATAAAACTCAATGTTAAGTAATTAGTGAAAATCTCAGATTAATTGCTATTAGCCATGCAATACGCTCAAAACAAACAGCGTCCCCGAACAAAGACCACCAACACCAAACATCAAACTCCGTCCTAGAGGTATGTTAGCAATATAAAACCCCGAATATAGCAACCGTGCCACTACAAAAGTAATTGCCGCAGTAACAGCTAATTGGGAGTTTTGCCCGGTAACGTAAGCCATCAAAGCGGCGGCGGCAAAAATTGGGAAGGCTTCTAAAGTGTTTTGGTGCGCCCAATTAGCCCGTTGTGCGTAGGGCGGTAACTTGTCAAACATAGCGCGAGGGGCAGCCATATCGTAACCTACCTGGAATCGCCCGTAAGCGACCGCTAAATAGGGAATATAAATTAGTACTGCCGCCGCCACAATACTAGCTAAAAAAACTGTCGGCGCGGTGAATAGCGATATCATTTTTTAATCAAAGTAAAATAAAGTGACAACTTTTCTTTGATCTTCTGCCTCTTGGCAAGTTTGTAACAAAGTGCGGCTGTCGTGAAAAGCAAAACAGATTAATTGCTGACAACGGGAAACAATTTCTTGATTGCATAGGGAACTTGCTTCAGCTAGAGATAGGCGATCGTTTCCAGGATTTTCGACTAAGTGCATGACTTGCTCTAGTTGCTGGCGAGATTCTTGGGGTTGACGCTCCAAACTTTGCGGTAAAATGACCGTAAGTAAGTTAGGATCGGCACGCATTGCGCCGCGAATTGCCGCCGAATTAGTACCCGTTGCACCAGAAGTTAGCAACCGATTTCCTGATAAAACTAAGGCATAACTCATCATTTCAATTAAGTGTTGATGAGTAAGGGGAACATGGCGCGAACCTAGTAAAGCAATCCGTTTAGAGCCTGTTTGCTGGATTGTTGCAAGTTCTTGCGCTAATGTATCGATTTTGGGTAGGTCTATGGACTGACTCAAATTGGCGCGATCGCGTTTTTCAAAACAACCTCGTTATTTTAGCAGACCGCGCCGCTATTGAATGCGATCGCCAACTTTAAGTAACTCTATTGCTTCATCGCACCAAGTTAGCCAACTGGTTTCATCGTAAATGCCTCTTTTTAGCGTCAAGTAGCGAAATTTAGCTTCAAACGAGAGTTCTTGAGGATGAGAAAAATACTGTTTCTCTAACTGCTGGTAAGCTTGTAACTTTTGTTGATGAATTTGGCGGTGTCGCTGCAACTCTATCTGTAGAGGCTGGGGAGCAGCTAAGTAACCAACAAAAATTTTTACTAGCAATTCATCTTTAATCGGCGTAGGTTCGCACTGTTCGTTAAGCCAGTCAGATAGTTGTTGTTTTCCCAGTTTTGTAACGCGATACAGCTTTTTGTCTGGTTTTCCCGTTTGAGCAATGGTTTCGTAACTAACCCAGCCTTGAGCCTCAATCTTAGATAATTCTCGATAAATTTGTTGATGGCTTGCTTTCCAAAAAAAGCCCACCGAACTATCAAACTGCTTTGCTAAATCGTAGCCGCTACAAGGACAGTTATACAACAAAGCTAATATTGCCTGCGCCAATGCCATAAAGATCCTTTACTTGACATATAAAACTTTTTGCATATACTTAAATTTATATGCAACTAATAGCATATCAGTTAAGGCTAAAACCCAGCCGTTATTAGCTTCATCAATCAAGGAGTGTCTTGTATGGCTAAAGTAATTCCAGGAAGGTTTACAGCGCAGATAGATGAACCTTTTGTTGTATTTATCATTGGGATGCGAATTAATCAGGTTTTCGCCTTTTCCAAATGGATTCCTACCGCCAGAGCAATGTCGCCAATGCTCCAAAACTTGATTCAAAACCCAGAAAAAGGATTTTTGGGCGGCGAAAACTTTATTTATTGGCGAGGTGCAGCACTAATTCAGTATTGGCGCTCCTTTGAAGACTTAGAAAAGTTTGCCAGAAATCCGGGAGACATCCATCAAAAAGCTTGGCAAAAGTTTAATAAATCCGTTGGTAATGACGGTAGCGTTGGTATTTGGCACGAAACTTATTTAGTGCAACCAAAACAGTACGAAGCTATTTATGTGAATATGCCTGTATTTGGTTTAGCTGCTGCAACAGAGCATATACCTGTAGCTGGGAAAAGAGAAAGAGCAAGGGAGCAACTTAAACAAGAAGCAACTTCTTAGTTATTTCAAGATAAAGCTACCGCCGTATCAAGTCCCAAAATAGACAATAATCGCTCAATATCAAAATGTTCCTGCATCAGTAGGCGAATACACTCTACTTTAACTGGTTCGTGGAGGCGGACTTGTCCAAAAGCGCGATCGACAATTTCGACCGTAGAAAGGGTATCGAGATCCACCGATAAAATCGGTATTTCTAATTCTTCGGCTTTATTAAGAATAAAGTCTGGCGGTGGCAATTGTCCGGTGAGTATAAGGCATTGAGTAGAACTTTCTAAAGCCGCTAATTGAATTTCTACGCGATCGCCTCCCGTAACTACTGCCATGTTGCGCCGCTTGCGGAAGTATTTAAGGGCAGAATTAACATTCATCGCCCCGATAGCGAGGCTTTCTACCATTAAATTCGTGCGATCGCGCCTACACAGTACTTCTGCTTGTAACTGGTTGACAAGTTCCGCCACGCTGACGCTCCGCAATAAGTCGTTTTTAGGTAGCATTCCCAGTACGGGGATATTTTGCTGTTCTAAAAACGGGCGCATTTGGCTATTGGCAAATTCTAATTCGTCGCCCGGAATATCGTTAAGCAAAACGCCAATTAAAGAGTCTCCCAAACTTTGTTTTGCAGCTAGTAACGATTCCATCGACAAAACCGATTTGTAGCGCACGACTAATAATACAGAGGCATTAACAGCTTGCGCTACTTGAGGCAAGCTCAGATCGAATAAAATTCCCTCCGCCAAATTACCAGCGCCCTCTAGCAAGACTAAATCGCTGCCAGTTTTTTGGAGATATTGCCGTGCTTGTTGTTGGTAATTGGTTCGATCTTGACCGTTTAAACGTTTTCCGACCGTCGCAGCGTTTAGGTTTAACAGTGTCGGTAGCAGTCGATGAGGTGCTAGTTCGAGAATTTGGTTGATAAACTCTACATCTGCTTCCCCTACTTGTCCTTGGTCTTCACTAAAATTACTACCTACAGGTTTGCCGTAAGCAATATCTAGCCCTCTTTTTTTGAGTTGATGAGATAGACCTAATACCGTAGCGGACTTACCACTGTAAGCCTCTGTTGACCCAATCAGTAAATATTTAGCAGATGTTGGCACGCGATCGCTCCTTATTTCATCAGTAGTACTATACCTAGGAGTTCCCAGATTCAATACTTAGCTGCAACTAACTTTTTGTTTATTTTAAGTCGAAGTTGGGATTTAAGGGTTAACAAGAACATTGCCAATATCAGGATAATTTTTAGTTCCTTGCTAGATTAATCGTCTTTACGTAAAAGTTTGCGATAAAACCCCTTGGGAAAATCAGTAGTTTGTGCTAGTTGAAAGCTTGCCACTACATCGATTAAAAAGTCTACTAGCACCGAACTTGCCATCATAATTTCATAACTTAGCTCGGCATTGCCGTCAAACTGCATCCGACACCGGATTAAATCGGCAGGTAGGATCGATACGTTCCAAGTAGCAACAAAGGGAATACTATCTCCAGCCTCAATTTTGCGCTGTCCTTCTAGCACCCCTTTTTTGTATAGACTGATGGCTAAAGGCAGGATATTGCGCTTATTGCCTTGGAAGTAAGGCATATACACGCGCACATCTTGGGGGTTAGCGGGCTGTATTTGTTCGAGAGACGACGACGACATAGTTAAATATTCCTAAAATTTATCTAAATTAATAGCTACCTAGGCTGCTGACCATAATATGCCCAAAAACTACCTGTCAATTGCACAGAAGTTAGTAAATTTCTGCTGCAAATTTTTTAATTAGAGTCAAAATGATTGACTCACAGTTTATTATGGGCTGAAGATGACTTAAGAAAATTCTGGTGAGCAAATTCTATGGCTCCACTGGTTGCCAACTATTACTTGACCTATCGCTGTAATGCTCGCTGTCACTTTTGTAACATTTGGGCATTAGAACCGCCAAATGAAGCGGATTATGAGACAATTAAGCATAATTTAATCGATCTACGCAGGCTAGGCGTAAATTACGTTGATTTTACTGGGGGGGAACCACTATTACGCGCCGATGTCGGTCAAATATACCAAGAAGCAAAACGCCTTGGTTTTATGACCAGCATGACGACAAATACAATTTTGTATCCCAAAAAAGCCAAAGAAGTTCAAGGTTTAGTAGACTTTTTGAATTTTTCTTTAGATGGTGCGGACGCTGAAACTCACGACCGCTCGCGGGGAGTAAGAATTTTTGACAACTTGGTAGAATCGGTAAAAATCGCCCAATCTTTAGGCGAATACCCGGTACTCAACCACACCGTCACAGCGCAAAACTACGAGAGAATTGATGAGATTGGCGAATTAGGACAGCGCTTAGGGGTGCGAGTCTGGTTAAATCCAGCCTTTACCGCCTACGACAACTATAATTCCCAAAAAAACCCAACTCCCGATATGGTGGCGGCAATTCAAGCTAGTGGGAAGAAGTATAAAAATGTCGGGTACAATAAAGCTGCATTAGCTTTTATTGAAGCTGGCGGTAACGATACCAAAAATCCCCGTTGTAAAGCGGTAGATGCGGTTATTGCAATTTCTCCTGACGACCAACTGCTGTTACCTTGTTACCACTTTGCCCAATCCGGCGTACCTATTAACGGTAAGCTCTACGAGCTTTATCGCGAATCGGAAGAAGTGGAGAAGTATCGCGCTTCGCAAGGAAAGCTATCAGTCTGTGAAGGCTGTACGGTATGGTGTTATTTGATCCCTAGCTTCAATATGGGTGTAGACAAATACTGGTGGCTAAATACGGTAACTTATGCCAGCGAATTCCTGGCCCGAAAACGATTCTTACAACGAGCTTGACGCGCTTAGTTCGTTGTTATCTGAGTTCTCCGAACCAGAAGAATCCCCAACAAGTGCTGACGAGTCAATGTTAGAGACAACAACATCTCTAAATTTTGGCTACCAAGGACGCAGACGCAAAGCGGCAGTAGTTTTAACAGTAGTTTGGGGCGGTACGATCGCCCTAAACTTAGTTTCTTGGGGTACTTGGTTTGTCTTAGGCATGACAACAATTTTTGGGATTCATGCCCTAGGACTTGTATTTACTCGTCCCCGCATAGCACCCGCCCCATTGTCGGGCGATTTGGCAAATTGCCCGACGGTTTCACTGCTCGTTGCTGCCAAAAATGAGGAAGCAGTAATTAGCAAGTTAGTAAAAATGCTATGTAGTATCAATTACCCCGTAAATAAATACGAAATATGGGTAGTTGACGACAATAGTACCGACAAAACACCAGAATTACTGGCAAACCTGGCGCAGCAGTATCCTCAATTAAAAGTATTGCGTCGCACGGCAGCTAGTGGCGGCAAATCCGGCGCGTTAAACGATGTACTACCACTAACAAAAGGGGAATTTTTAGGGGTATTTGATGCTGATGCTCAAGTATCGCCCGATTTGCTGCGGCAAGTATTGCCTTTATTTGATAGAGAAATTGTAGGCGCAGTACAGGTAAGAAAAGCGATCGCGAATTCAGGAATTAATTTCTGGACAAAAGGGCAAAGTGCAGAAATGGCGCTAGATAGTTATATGCAGCAACAGCGCATTGCTAAAGGCGGTTTAGGAGATTTGCGCGGTAACGGTCAATTTGTGCGGCGAACGGCATTAGTGCGCTGCGGAGGCTGGAATGAGGAGACAATTACTGATGACTTGGACTTGGCATTGCGATTGCATATAGACCAGTGGGATATTGAGTTTTTGAGCTTTCCCCCCGTGATGGAAGAAGGCGTAACTACAGCAGTTTCTTTATGGCATCAGCGCAATCGTTGGGCAGAAGGGCAGTCTCAGCGCTATTTAGATTACTGGAGAGCAATTTTTAGCAATCGGCTGGGAAGGGTAAAAACCTTCGATTTAGCCATGTTTTTGCTCATTCAACATATTTTACCGATCGCTGCCGTACCAGACTTGATGATGGCAATAGCTCGCAATCGAGCGCCCGTAATGTCGCCATTAACAGGTTTAACTCTAAGTTTATCGGTGGTATCGATGTTTATGGGTTTGAAAAGGGAGCGCAAAGAGCAGCCTTTGAGTGCGCCAGCATTTTTTAGTATTTTGCTCCAAACTCTCCGAGGTACGCTTTATATGCTCCACTGGCTAGTTGTCATGGTTAGCACCACCACACGAATGTCTGTAAGACAGAAGCGGCTAAAGTGGGTAAAAACAATTCATGAAGGCAGTCAAGGAGATTAGAAATCAACCTCATCCTCTATTTCCTCCTGCTCCCAGCGCCCTTCTGTAGCACTTTGGGTTACTGGGGTAGGAGGTTTTGCTTGATTGCCAAAAGGTGGATTCAAGTTAAAGTCAATAATTTCACCACTGAAAGCTTCGGCAAAACTTTGAGAAGCAAGTTTTAGTTGATTGTCAATTGTTTCAACAGCAGAATCGGTAATCGGTGCGGCTACTTCTAGTATTGGTGCTGGGGCTAGTTCTGGGGCAAAGTTTTCCGAGACTGGTGGTGACTTTACAACTGGTAAGGAAGCTACTTCAAGCTTGGGTGGCGGTGGAGAGGAGAAACTAGGCGATCGCGGTTGTTCTTTAGACGGTACAGTTTTAGAAGTCTCATTGCCCCCCACTTCCAAAGTTACTTTTACTTTTTGCGAAACTAACGATTGAAAAGCAGATTCAATATTCGATATTTTATTTTGTGCTAACTTGAGCAATTGCTGATTAGTAATCCCAATTCGCGCCCAACTACCGTCAAAAGATAGCAAGCAGCAATGTTGACTGACAAGGGCTTGAGCAGAAAGAGGTTGAATGTGCTTAACTACTTGTTGCCATAAGTTGCTATCTTCCCTTGTGACTGCGGGTACGGACGATTCTTCAATAGGTGCAGGAATTGACTCAATTACTGGAATAATTGGGTTTGCAGGCGTAGGTGTTTGCTCAACCGGAAGCGCAGGCTTAGTTTGCTCAATAACTGAATTAGTTTTAATAACTTCTGGGCGCGGTGCGTTAATAATTGGGATAGGAGTTGTAGCCACATTTTGAGCAGTACTCGCCGCCAATAATCCGAGCAATGTCACTTCTAACCACAAGCGAGGCTGAGTGGAGTTTTTAATTTGGACTTCACTTTTTGCTAGGTGTTGTTGTCCGTTGATAATAGTATTAATCTCTAATTTATTAGCTATTTCGCTTAGTGCTGCCCAAGTTGCGGGAGTGAGAGCAACTAAATCGTTACGACTAGGAGCAGTTTTTGCAATTAGTAAGTCTCGGTAGAAACTAGCGAGATTTTGCAGCACTATCAAGGGTTCTCGTCCCCTGTCCATAATTTTGCGCGCGGTTTCTAAAATAGTGTCAGGATGAGACAGGGCGATCGCATTCAATAATTCTAAGCAATCTTTTTCGCTTACCGAACCCGCTAAATCCCACACTCGCTCGATCGTAATTTCCCCAGACAACAAACTCAACTGATCGAGCAAGCTTTCCGCATCCCGCAAGCCCCCTTGAGCCAGCCCAGCTACCAATTGCAAAGCATCAGAACTAATACTAATATTTTCTTCGGTGGCAATGTAGCGCAAATGATCCACTATTGCTTGGAGAGGAATGCGGCGAAAATCGAACCTTTGACAGCGAGAAATAATCGTAGGTAAAACTCGCTCTGGGTCGGTAGTTGCTAGGATAAACACTACACTTTTTGGCGGTTCTTCTAAAGTTTTGAGCAAACAGTTAAACGCCGCCCCCGATAGCATATGACACTCATCGATCGCGTAAACTTTGTAGCGACACTGTACCGGGGCAAATTGGGCGCGTTCGATAATTTCCCGAATATTGTCTACGCCCGTATTACTGGCTGCGTCAATTTCAATTACATCTAAAGCAATACCTTTTGTAATTCCTTGACAAGCATCGCACTTACCGCAAGGCTTCTCTGTAGGCGCAGGGCTACTGAGACAATTAAGAGATTTTGATAAAATCCGGGCGCTAGAAGTTTTCCCCGTCCCTCTTGAGCCTGTAAACAAGTAAGCCGGGGCTATTTGGCTTTTACGGATGGCATTAGTTAACGTGGTAGCGATCGCTTCTTGTCCGACTAAATCGGCAAAAGTTTGTGGTCGATATTTGTGATGTAGCGGCTCGTAAGACATTAGTTTAAATACATTCCCTCCTACTAGGATAAAGGAGCTTGAGCCGGAATGTTTGTTTAATTTAGTACAAAGTTACTATGGGAGTTTAGTTTTGCAGCGATCGCCTTTTTCTAGCCTTGATTCGGAAACAGTAGGTTTAATCTACGGTTTTTTGGGCGTACTTTGTTTTAGCTTAACTTTACCCGCCACACGAGCGGCGGTATCCGATTTAGATCCGGTTGTAGTTGGGCTGGGGCGATCGATGGTGGCGGCGATGCTGGCAGCGATATTACTAACTATCACTCGCCAAAAACCCCCTACTCGCAAGCAAATCAGAAGCTTAGTAATTGTAGCTTTGGGCGTAGTGATTGGATTTCCAATTTTATCAGCTTGGGCAATGCTAAATTTACCCGCCTCTCACGGAGCAATTGTTTTAGGGATTGGGCCTTTAGTAACAGCGATCGCCGGAACTTTACGGACAGGCGATCGCCCATCAATGGGATTTTGGCTGGCGAGTATATTAGGTAGCGCTACAGTAGTTAGTTTTGCTGTCTATTCTGGAGCGGGACACCTAGAATTAGGAGATTTAGCATTATTGGGAGCGATGAGCGCCGCCTCTTTTGGCTACGCCGAGGGCGCATTACTAGCGCAAGTAATGGGGGGATGGCAAGTAATTAGTTGGGGCTTATTAGTAGCTGTCCCGATGATGCTGTTGCCTGTTATTTTCGCCGTTTGGCAGCATGGCTTAGTAGCTTCGCCTACAGCGTGGTTGGGGTTTGGTTACATTGCGGTATTTAGTCAATTTTTGGCTTTTTTTGCTTGGTACAAAGGCTTGGCAATTGGCGGCGTGGCGCGGGTAGGACAAGTGCAATTATTGCAGCCATTTTTGACAATCGCTGCTTCATCGTTATTACTAAGGGAAGCAATTTCTCCTTTAGTTATCGGCACGGCAATTGTTGTATTTATAATTGTGATTTTGGGTAAAAAGGCGGCGGTAAAACGTGCTATATAAGCGAACATCGACGCTGTAAAGCTTGTTTGAGCAGTGCTTGGTATTCAACATCTGCGATTTGATAAGCTCCAAACCGTTCTAAATGCGGATTCATCATTTGGGCATCAAACAGAACAAAAGAACGCGATCGCAATCTTTCTACTAATTTCACCATCGCCACTTTTGAACCATCAGGAATGCGGTAAAACATTGATTCGCCGATAAATATCCCACCAATGGCAATTCCGAGTATTCCCCCGGCTAACTCATCCCCCAACCAAGTTTCAAAACTATAAGCCCAGCCAGTTTGATAAAGCGCCAAATATATGTCTTGTAATTCCTCTGAAATCCAAGTAGTTTCGCGGTTAGCACAACCAGATACTACAGCTTTAAAATCGCGGTTGATAGCAACGGTAAATTTATCTGAGTTTAAAACGCGCTGTAATGATTTGGGGTAGCGAAATCGAGCATCTAAAGGAATTATTGTGCGATCGCGGCTTGAATACCACTGCAAACTTTCGTCTTCAGTAGCCATCAAAAAGTAACCTTGAGCGTAACCCTCAATGATGGCTAAAACATCATAATCCACGTTAATTAACTTGCGAGTTTAGAACGCTATTTTAACCCTAAAACATTCATCAAATTTTTGGCACAATTTACGAACAGCGCTATGTGCCATCCAATCACAAAATTGTGATTAAGCATGGTTCACTCAATTTTCAATTTAATTAAACCACCAATTGCCGCTAATGCGAGCGACAGCATCATCAAGCCATTTTTCATACCACTCCAAAAAACTCACGTCAAGAGGATGGTATCCTTGCTCGCTACCTGTCCCATCAAGCCACATTTGTCCACGAGTTGAACCGCTTACAACCAATCTATGCAGATGACCGCAACCTTCATGACACAGTGTGAGAGTCCCCGCCGTTAAGTAAAGCTCGTATTTATCAAGTTCTTCTTCCGTGATTTCTCCCGTATCAGCTTGCTCGAACATAGCAATAACTTCATCATCTTCATCGGGATTGTAAGCCGAAGTATGCTTAAAGGGTACTTTTAGGATGTCATTTGGAATAGCCTTCTTAGTAGGAATCTCTGATAAACGGCACTTTAAAGCACGGTCAAGAGAAAACATTCCATAGGCGGGTCCTGCTCCACCGTTAGCAACTTGAGTAATAAAAGCCCGATAACCTTCGGGAAGTGTTACTTCATATTTAGCTTCAAATTCTTCTAAATCGGGAATACTCAAGGGTTTACAGCAAGAAAAACCATGTGCTTCTGATCCAAATACCTTACTAGGCTTGTACTTAGTGACCCTCTTTAGTTTCTTTGAGATTCGAGTAATTTGATCGTTGAGAGATTCCATAGCATTAAGCACTTTAAACGCTGCCAAAATGTATATTTATAAAGCGATCGCCTATTCGTGTAATTACTACAAAGCGCGATCGCACTTCCTTTCTCGTTATATCTATCGTATCCATGCGATCTCCTATTCCTATAACTAATGCAAAGCGCGATCGCACTTCCTTTAAAAAGGACATAAATAACGGTATAGTTAGGCAGCCGATTGACTCTTGCACTATATTAACCATCGGGTTTAACCTAATTGTAAGGTAGCTGTTTAGGCTCAAAAGATTGATTTTCCTGTGTAATTCTGATGTTAACTATCATGTATACCTTCTCAATTTATACGAACTTCTCTCTTATTTCTGTAATAGCTTGCCGCAGATTTTCTGAATGAATCCAACCCACGAAGCCTCCAAATACCATGTTTCCATCACCATTTGCAATGAAGATGTGTTCCACTCCTACAGAATTCTTCCAAGTTTTGAGGACAGAACCATCTCGAAGGGTAAATAGAGGAGTAGCTCGATAAAAATCCCTACTATGAGCTTTAGTCATTCCAGACACACTATTTAGAATCTCGACAACCCTTCCCCTAGCAATAGATATATGATCATTTTGAAGTTGTGCGATCGCATTTAGAAGGGGTATTACAGATTTAGAATAGAATCGCTCTTGATGAACGCCACCATCTTCAATAATCCGAAAATAGCCCGTTATACAGTTTCGTTGCACAATATGTCCGTCCAGATGATTTAGATCGTCCCAATCTTCTGTGTTACCAATTGCGATCGGTTGCCAAGGTTTTTTAGCTTTTTCAGCGCTTTGAATTCCTTGAGTATGGGCAAGAAGTCCAATGATACCGGGAACTAAACGCGCATATCCGGTAGATCCATCATGGGTACAGTTCACTTTTAGATTCTCAAAAATACCAGGATTCAAAAGTCCTTTGCTTCCAACTGCAATACGTCCCTTTGCATTGAAATAAAATTGATTCAATACTAAATCCCATTTAGGGGAATGATAATTTAATGCGTAATATTGAGGGTTTATATTCTGAATCTGAGAAAGTATATTTTTCTGAGGATAAGCTGCACCTAATAGAATTACACTATGAAGGTTGGAAACATCAGGATAAACTTCTAATGCTTCTAGTAAGATTGCACCGCCAAGACTATGACCAGATAATATAACTGCTTCTTTTTCGGATGCAATTGCTTCCACCAGTCGAAGTGCAACTTCTTTGACGCGACGGTCAGATTCATGGAACTTGGCAACTAGCTTAGTTGGATTTCCTTCTAAGGTATTCCATTTAAACTCTTGGATTTGTAAATTCCAGTGAAGTTCCTTGGCAAATTTTCGATATTGTTTGGTGATAAATGATTCTGGCTCAAGTTCTGTAAACCCATGAACATGAATTAGCTTCATAGCGGTTCTTCCGTTTGTCAAACTATTTCACTTAGAGTACCCAGATGAAGCTGAGCAATTCTCCGCCGACTTTGCCAAATTTTATGTATATCCAGTCGGTATAAGGGAATATATGGATAATTCTTTAGAAAAGGTTGAAGTGTTCGCGCGATCGCACTTCCCATTGC
>JAPJOW010000173.1:7418-9346 GCA_030826005.1 Aliterella sp. RAGGC_92 | reverse complement strand
CATATACTACCTGATTTCTGGAAGATGACGGCTTTTCTCAGAATTGCGGCAATGCTCAAACTGAAAGGCGTTTTCTACTTGCGAGATGCGGTTTTCTCCTTTCCACCCGCAGACTACAAAGCCTCAATTGATGAATGGATTAGACAAGTTGCAAAATCTGAAGGTGAGGGTTGGACAGCCAAAGATTTTGAGATGCACGTGCGCGAGGAGCATAGTACCTACGGATGGATTATAGAGGGAATGCTAACAAGAGCAGGTTTTGAGATCGTAGAAGCAAATTACAATACAGCAACTTATGCTGAATATCTGTGCATTAAAACTGCCTGAATTACAAATTGGACTTATAGTCTATGCACGTATCCGATCTTCCCAATCTGCTCGTTCCTTTGGCACTGCTGAGTTTAATTGTCGTAGCAGCGATCGCCTTCAGTAACAGTAGTAAATAGCAAAAACCAACTTGTTAGCAGCAGCGTAATCTAAAACATAGCTTTGGGCAAGATACAATAATCCCAAGGATTGGCTCAAAACGAGTGTTAAACAAGATACGCGAGGAGAACGGTTAGGCATGGGTAAAGTAGTTGGTATAGACTTAGGTACAACTAACTCAGTAGTTGCTGTCATGGAAGGCGGCAAACCCGTAGTAATTGCCAATGCCGAAGGAATGCGGACAACTCCCTCGGTGGTAGGGTTTAGCAAAGATGGCGAACGTTTGGTAGGACAGTTAGCCCGCCGTCAAACTATTTCTAATCCGCAAAACACCTTTTATGCTGTTAAACGGTTTATGGGGCGCAATTATGCCGAACTTAGCCCCGATTCTAAGCGGGTTGCTTATACTATCCGCCGCGATGAAATGGGCAATATCAAAATCCGATCGCCGCGATTAGAAAAAGATTTTGCCCCAGAAGAAATTAGCGCGATGATACTAAAAAAATTAGCAGACGATGCCAGCCGCTATTTGGGCGATAAGGTGACGGAAGCTGTAATTACTGTACCTGCCTATTTTAATGATTCCCAACGCCAAGCAACGCGAGATGCGGGGAGAATTGCCGGATTAGAAGTAAGACGGATTCTGAACGAACCAACGGCAGCATCTCTAGCTTACGGGCTAGATCGCCAAGAAAATCAAACAATTTTAGTATTTGACTTGGGCGGCGGAACTTTTGACGTTTCAATTTTAGAAGTGGGGGATGGTGTATTTGAAGTTAAAGCTACCAGTGGCGATACGCAACTAGGCGGTAATGATTTCGACCAAAAAATTGTCGATTGGCTGGCAGAAATATTTTTAGATGCAGAGGAAGTAGACTTAAGACGCGATCGCCAAGCTTTGCAACGCCTCTCGGAAGCGGCGGAAAAAGCCAAAATTGAACTATCTAGCGTCAACATTACAGACATCAATCTTCCGTTTATTACCGCCACTGAAGACGGCCCAAAACATCTTGAAACCCGCCTCAGTCGCAGCCAATTTGAGGAGTTGTGCGAAGACTTGATTGCTAGACTGCGAAGACCAGTCAAAAGGGCGCTAAATGATGCTAATCTTCGACCCGCCGATATAGATGAAGTTGTCCTTGTGGGCGGCGGTACGCGAATGCCAATGGTACAGCAATTAGTACGGAGTCTCATCGGCAGAGAACCCAACCAAAATGTCAACCCTGATGAAGTTGTAGCCGTCGGCGCGGCTATTCAAGCAGGAATTTTGGCGGGAGAACTCAAAGATGTACTATTACTCGATGTTACGCCACTATCAGTAGGGTTAGAAACAGTTAGCGGTGTGATGAAAAAACTCATTCCCCGCAATACAACTATCCCCGTTAGGCGATCGGATATCTTTTCTACTGGAGAAAACAATCAAACTTTAGTAGAAATCCACGTCGTCCAAGGCGAACGGGAAATGGCAACCGATAATAAATCTTTGGGACGATTTAAACTAA
>JAPJOW010000173.1:0-7318 GCA_030826005.1 Aliterella sp. RAGGC_92 | reverse complement strand
CAAGGCGAACGGGAAATGGCAACCGATAATAAATCTTTGGGACGATTTAAACTAACCGGGATTCCCCCCGCACCGCGCGGAGTTCCCCAAATTCAGGTTGCTTTTGACATTGACGCTAATGGCATATTGCTTGTAACTGCTTTAGATCGCAATACCGGACGAGAACAAAGTATTACAATTCAAGGTGCTTCTACTCTCAGCGAAGCGGAAGTTAATAAGATGGTAGAAGAAGCGGAAAAATACGCCAATAGCGATCGCAAACGCAAAGAAAGAGTCGAAAAGCGCACTCGCGCCGAAGCTTTGACCTTAGAAGCGGAAAGGGAACTCAAGCAAGTAGCCTTAGACTTTGGAATGCAATTTGCCCGCAATCGCCGCCAACGCATCGAAGTTTTAATTCGCCAATTACGAGAATATCTCAACCAAGATAGCGATCGCGGTATCGATCAATCCTATGCTGACTTGAGAGAGGCTTTAGCGGATCTTAACCGCGAAGTGCGCCAGTATTACAGCGATGATGATGATGGGGGCAACTTATTTGACTCGATTCGGCGCGTATTTACCGATGATGATGACGACTACGATCCGCCACAGCGCCGCGATCGCCCTTATTATAGTAACGATGAGGGTTATAACCGTCGCCGACCTCAACGCCCTAGTTATCAAGGCAATTGGGATGACGATGACAATTGGCTTTAGCTGCATAACAGGATTTTAAACTAACCGCTTTTACAGAATATGCAGAACTTGCAGAATTTCAAAGATTATTACGATATTTTAGGAGTGCCTAAAGATGTTGCTAACGAGGAAATCAAAAGAGTTTTCCGGCGACTTGCTAGGCAATATCACCCAGACTTGAATCCGGGGAATAAAGAAGCCGAAGAAAAGTTTAAAGATATTGGGGAAGCTTACGAAATCCTAGGCGATCCTAGTAAGCGATCGCAATACGATCGTTTCAGCTTATCTTGGCAAAAACGCAGTAAAGCCGGAAAAGGCGGATTTAAGCGCGGTAATCGTAGCGGTGAAACAGAATTAGACGAATTTGCTGATTTTGAAAGCTTTATCGACCAAGTGCTAGGACGCAATAACAAAGCTGATAATAACGACGATCCTTTTCGTCCTGGTACGACAAAATACGCAACTACGGTTACTCCGCGTCCCAGTCGTCGCAATATTGAAGCTAGGCTAGTTGTCCCTTTAGAAAAAGCCTACGAAGGTGGGGCGGAAAGAATTAGGCTAGAAGATGGGCGCAGCCTAGAAGTTAATATGCCTCCAGGGATGTTTACTGGGCAAACTATCCGCTTAAAAGAACAAGGGGTAGGTGGTGGCGACCTATTTTTAAAAATTACCGTTTCTCCTCATGATTACTTTCAAATCGAAGGTAACGATATTGCTGTCAAGTTGCCTGTTACTCCCAGCGAAGCTGTATTAGGCAATCCCGTAGAAGTGCCAACTTTAGACGGTTTAGTGCAAATGAATTTACCCGCCGGGGTGAAGTCTGGTCAAAGATTGCGCCTAGCAAATAAAGGCTATATTGATGACCAAGGTAAGCGTGGCGACCAGTTGGTAGAAATTCAGATTGTCACACCTAAAACTATTAGTCCTCAAGAAAAGGAATTGTACGAAAAATTACGCAAAATTGAAACTTTTAATCCTCGTGCTGAATTATTAGGGTAAAAAAGCACGCTACAGTTTTCTGGGTGCATTCAATAGACACAACTCCTCGCCCGCCTAGGGTTGAAATCTTAGGCTAACAGCTACAGCCTCACCCGCCTAGGGTTGAAACTTGCTTGCTTATAGCTACCGACTAAAGAAAATTTTTTTGACTTTTGTAAGAAGTCTAATTTATAAATTTTCATATAACTTTAAAGTAATTGTATATAAAGTTTAATTTTTACATAGATGCCTCAGTATATTCCTAGAGGGATTAGAATTAGAAAAGATAAGATTGTAAAAATTGTTACAGTTAATATTTTTTGAGAGAGCGTCATGCGTAAAGCACTTTGTTTAGGTTTAGCGGGACTAATTGGAACGGCATACTTAGTTGTAACGCCTGTAGCGTTTGCCAAAAGAGGAGACGTTATTAGAACCGGGGCTTGTACAGCTAACAGTAATTGGAAGCTTAAAGTTAGCCCCGAAGACGATGCCCAAAATAACCCCTTGATTGAAACTGAATTTGAAGTAGATCAAAATCTAGTTGGTCAACAGTGGTTTGTAGTTATTAAAAGAGAGACTACTCCAGTTCTTAGAAGCAACAATGTAGTTACACAAGCCCCTAGCGGGTCATTTACAGTTAACAGTAAGTTTGCTAACCCACCAGGAAGAAACATAGTTACCGCCGTTGCTGTTAACACCGCTACTGGTGAAAGATGTCAAGCTAGAATTGCTGTAAATTTCTAGTGACTGCCTAAAACGCGATCGCACTTGTTATCGCGCATCCCTAATTAAAATAGACGGCGACTAATACAGGCGATCGCTAATCAAACCCTAAAACAATATTTAAGGCGTGCTGGATCTGTTGCCAATAGTCAGTTTCCAACGTTCCAGCTTTAGTTAGCAATCTCTGACAACTAACTGCGCGGATCTGACCTACATCTAGAAACCGATTTCGATCTAGCCCATTTTCTGGGAAAGCAAGCACGTTAACAGGAATAAAAAGCTTGTTTGCTGCCAGGGCGAAATGGTAAGACAATTGTTACTTCTCCATACTGATTCATCGTATTATTTTGGAGGATTAAGCAGGAACGGGTCTTTTGGACTTCTGCTCCTACAGTCGGATTCATTTCTACCCAGTAAATTTCTCCCCGACGATAAGTAAGTTTACCCTTCGGCATTTTCTAACCCATCGGCGATCGCAGCATCCCAAGCTTGAATCTCCGCTAAATAGTCAGGATTGCAGTAGTCTTCTTGAAGCCCTTTAATTAATTGCGCTTCAATGGTGCGTTTGCGTTCAAGTGCAAGTAATTGGTTCAAATACTCACTGCGATTACCACCAGAATGCGAGTCAATAAATTTTACTAATTGCTCATCTAAAGTTATAGCTATCTTTTGCTTCATGTAAATTCTTGCTATAAAATGTTTTTATCATACTAAAATCTATGACACTTTAATCGTACTTTTATTTTCTCCCAACCCCCAATTCTGGGGGATAATAATCTTATTGCCCCAAGCTTGGAGGCTAGTGGGCAAAACTTTTTCTGTTTTTACAATTGATGCGCGATCGCACTTCGCCTAAAAATGCGATCGTACTTGTTATCGCGCATCGCCAATTAAAATAAATGGCGACCAATACAAAGGATGCTTGTCAATCAAACTCAACTTCGCACTCCGTAATGCCTCTCCTTTCGTCATCCCCTTTTTGAGATTTTGGTAAAACGCGATCATTAATTGCTTAGTTTCCTCGTCTTTAGCTAACCAAAGACTGGCAATTACAGACTTCGCTCCCGCACGTTCAAACAGGTAAGCAATCCCGGCAAATTCTTCACCGTTAGAATTGGCGCTAACGGCGGTTTGGCAAGCACTTAGCACGACTAAATCGGTATTTTTGAGTCCAAGTAAAGCTGCATCGGCGATGTTGAGATTGCGATCGCGAAATAAGATTGTATTTGCCTCTAGCTTCAAGTCGGGACAACCTTCAAGGCGAAAACAACCATGAGTCGCTAGGTGCAGAATTGGAAAACGAGGAGCAAGAGTAGTAAAGGTATCAAGTTTAGCTTGAGCGCCTAAATGAGCCTCGCTACCTGGCAACAATGGAGTAATGCTTTTAACTTCATCTTCTGCCCCTTGCAGGCTGCGTCCATCATTAGGAAAGGGATTGCCAAGTCCTAACAATGTTGACTTTTTCTGATTTGATTGTGGTAAAGAACGACTTGAAAGGCGAGTAAGATTATTAATGGGGTATTTTTCAATCAGATATTTATTCGTTTTGCTATCAATCAGTGTTTCAAAAGGGATGTAGCGCAGTTTACCTGTAGCAATGATGCTTACTTGTTTGGCGGAAGCGGCTACAAGTTGAGTTTCTACAGGGCGAATCAGGATATCGTAGAGTTTTGAGCTAGTAGCGCGATACCTGTTAAATCTACCATCGGTAATCTCGCGGCGATATTGCGTAACTAATTCATCAAAGGCTTTGGGGTCAATTTTTTGTTGGGTGACAGTTAGTTTGTCTTTGGTGAGGACAAATAGAGCGATCGTATTTGGGACTTTATTAATTCCAGTGAGTAAAACAGGCTGAATAACTACTGTGCCAGCAGGAATATTAGCCTGGAGCATAGCAATATCAGTAGTTCTGGTTTCAAATAGTTCGGCTACTTCTGGGAACTGGCGGGAGATAGTTTCGGCTTGTTGATTAACTTGAGCTTGCAATTGATTGATCTGCGCTGATAGCTGTGGCGAAAACTTGTCTTGCAACTACTGACGTAAGCTTTCTAGTTGGCGGTTAGATTGATTCCACAATTCGATTGATCTTTGTGCTTGGGGATTGCCAACTTTAGCATCAATCAAGCGGGAATAATCAGCGAGATCGGTAGTAGTAGTGAGGTTTACCCACTGGTACGCACGTTCTGGTTGTTTTTGAGCAATCAATAGATCGATTAAGGCAATGCTTGTACCTCGGTTGCTATTCAGAAATTGCTGTCGGTTTGAGCGCTCCAGTCCCCCACGCAGTTGTAAGGTAATTTCCACCGATTGCTCAAGATTCTTGATAGCGTCCTTTGGTCGGTTATTATTTTGATAGACTCCACCAATATTACTTAGTGTTGCAGCAACGCCTAGGCGATCGCCTACTTCTTTAACAATTGGTAAACTTTGGTTGAGAAACTCTAATGCCCTCTGCGGTTGCCCGCTCTTGGCATACACTTCCCCAATATTATTCAGTGTTGTTGCAGCGCCTACTCTGTCGCCTACTTCTTTAGCAATTGGTAAACTTTGGTTGAGAAACTGTAACGCCTTTTGCCATTGCCCGATTTTGGCGTAGACTGTGCCAATATTATTTAATATTGTGGCTTCAAACGCGCGATCGCTATCTTCTTTAACAACTGGTAAAGCTTGATTATAAAACTCCAATGCTTTCTGCTGTTGCCCAATGTCGTCGTAGACTAAACCAATATTATTTAGGGTTGCGGCAACAATTGGGCGATCTCCTACTTCTTTAGTGATTGGTAAAGCTTGGTTGAGAAACTCCAACGCCTTCTGCGGTTGCCCAATCTTTTTGTAGACTAGACCAATATTATTTAGTATTGTCGCAACACCTGTGCGAGCATTCACTTGTTTAATAATTGGTAAAGCTTGGTTATAAAATTCTAACGCCTTCTGGGGTTGTCCAATCCTACTGTATACAGAACCAATATCATTTAGTATTGCCGCAAGGACTGTTAGAGCTCCCGCTTCTTTAAGAATTGGTAAAGCTTTGTTGTAAAATTCCAATGCCTGCTGCGGTTGCCCTATGTTGCGGTAGTTAAAGGCAATCCCAATAAGTGCTGTAGCTTCAGCTTTTTTGTCTTGAAGTTGCCTTGCTAAGGTCAGAACTTGTTGCAATGTGGCGATCGCTTCCGTGTTCTCCCCGTGTCTTGTCTGTTGCTCGGCTTGCTGTAGCAGTTTTTCTATTTGTTGCTGTTGAGGGTTTTGGATTTGCGCTTGGGTAGGTTGCAAAATTGGCGGCGCGATTGCGCAAAGCGCAGCGCTAAGAGCGATCGCAATTAAACCAATACTTACTGCTAATAAACCACTACAAAGCTTTTTCGCGCCTGACACTATAGCTACCCCTCACTAAATTAGATTGGCTCAAAACTTAACAACACTTGGGCGATCGCACTTTTCGGATAAAAAGTACGGTTTTACCTAGGATTTATCGTTGCGCTTGCGGAGCAGAAAATTAGCAGACTGATAGGATAAAAGAAAGTAATAAAATAATGTCTCGCGCGTTTTAAATTATGGCTTTAAGCAATGTCCGCGATCTGTATCAGCAGGTAATACTAGAACACTACAAAAAACCGCGCCATAAAGGGCAAACAAGCCCCATCCACCGCCAGCAACGCGGACATAACCCTTCTTGTGGCGATACGATTGAACTCACCGTACAGCTAAACGAAACGGGTGACGCAATTGAGGATGTAAAGTTTGTTGGTGAAGGCTGCGCGATCGCAATGGCATCGGCGGACTTGATGGCAGATGCTTTGCGTGGCAAAAAAGTAGACGAAGCTTTGGCAATGGTGAAACGCTTTCAAGGCATGATGAAAGGTGAAGATGAGTTTCCCAAAGAATTAAGGAAACTAAATGTTATGCAAGGCGTAGCTCAATTTCCCGTCAGAATTAAGTGTGCCAATCTCTCTTGGCATACAATCAAAGCTGCTTTGGAAAACGAGCAAACTGAAGCTATTAGCAACGAAAGCGAGTAAATTAAGTCAATGCCAACTACTGCTACTTTTTTCACCTTTACCCAATGGGCGGGTATTATTACCCTATTCTGTGCTTTTTTAGCAGTGTTAGGTTTTAGCTTCAAATGGGCTGCGAGATTTCAACTTATCGGCGTTACAGGCTTTTTTGGCGTACTGACGGGCGGATTATTTGCTTTAAGCTTAGTCCCGATTACCCGCACAGTAATTCCCGGCGCAGTCAAGTTTGAGAGAGTTTATGATGCTGGCGCAAATCAAGCTGTAATCTCTGTAGCGCCCACTATTACCGAAACTGAACTAGAAGCAACCTTGCGTCAAGCTGCCAGTAATTTGTATTCTTATGGTCGATTAGGGCGAGATGAAGATAAACTAATTATTCGCGCCAGAACAATTATTCATCCCCAAAAAGGAATGTCAAAGCCGCTATATATCGGGCAAGTTAAGCGCAGTCTCGTCAATAAAGAAGACACCCAAATGCAGATTGAGATTTTTCCCGATAAACTTGCTCAATTACCTCAAAATGATGCCCCCTAAACGTCGATGAACCAAGCCTCAACCTATCCAATTTTTACTCTTAGTGTCGCCCCAGCTAAAGTATTACGCGGCGAACAATTGCTAGAACAAGCTGGAAACGCGATCGCTCGTCTTGGCAATCGTCCCCTTATTGTGGGAGGCGATCGCACTTTAAAAGCTACGCTACCCCGCTTGCAGAGGGTTTTAGCAGCCCAGCAACTCCAATCGAGTACCACAAGTTACGGCGCTGATTGCAGCGAGGCGGGTTTAGCTGCTATGCGTCAAGCAGTAGAAGCACATAAAGCCGATTTAATTATTGGGGTTGGTGGTGGAAAAGCATTAGATGCGGCAAAGTTATTAGCTTATCAATGTCATTTGCCCGTAGTCACAATTCCCACCAGCGCGGCAACTTGTGC
>JAPJOW010000172.1:2005-9347 GCA_030826005.1 Aliterella sp. RAGGC_92 | reverse complement strand
CCCGTAAAATTTTGTAGTTAATAAAAACTTGAAGTCAAAGCCCACTTATGAAAATTCCTTGGACAGCTTCGCCAACTCAAGCTAGAAGAACTAAACAGCAGTTAGCAAGACCAGAAGAAAACTTATCTTTTGAACTGGGAAAAGCCGTTAAAGAATTGCCACCAATTTACACCCGCGTACTCTCAGGAAGTATTAGCGCTTTATTAGTTGGGATAATTGCTTGGGCGCATTTTAGTAAAATTGATGAGGTAGCAGTAGCTACGGGAGATTTAATTCCTTCTGCCCAAGTTCGTCCCGTGCGGTCGGTGCAGGAAGGCAAAGTCAACTCAGTCATAGTTAAAGAAGGCGATCGCGTAAAAACTGGGCAAATTTTAGTTCAACTAGACTCAAAACTATCGCAAACCGAGATCGATAACTTAGCAAAATCTGTCCGGTTGATTCGCGAAGATATCGGCAGATTAGAAGCAGAACGGACGGGGAGGAAAACTACGGGAAGTTATCTTCAAGATCGGCTTTTAGCCGCACGCCAGCAAGAATTCGATCGCAAGCAAGATGGCGCGATCGCCGAGGCTCAAAAGCAAGTTGCTGCAATTGACGAAGCAAAAATCCGGTTAACGCGCCTGCAAGAAAATTTAATTAATGCCAAAACTACTTTAGTTGATGCTCGTAGTATCTTTGCTAATGCCAAAAGTACCCTCCGCAATGCGGAAGTCAAAGAACAGGGGCTACGCACTCTTGTATCGCCGGAAAATGGTGCGATCCCAAGATTTGATTATCTGGACGCTCAAAACCAAGTAATTCAAGCTAATTCAGAAGTTACTAAAGCTAAAGATGGGATTATTAAAGCTCAAGATACATTGGTTTCAATAGAAAAAGAAATTGCAGGTCAAGTGCATAAGATTCGCCAAGCAGAACAAGGCTACCAGGTAGCGCAGCAAGAAGCTAACCGTATAAGTTCGGAACGTCAAAGCGGAATCCTTGCAGAACTAAATAAGCGCCGCGAGGAACTGACGACCGTAGAAGGAAAATTACAGCAAGCGCGATCGCAAAAAGAGCAAGCAACAATTACAGCGCCAGTCAATGGGACGGTGTACGGCGTTAAAGTTACGACTGGCGGAGGAACGGTACAAACTGGAGAGGACTTACTATCAATTCTGCCTGATGGTGAGGAAATATTACTGGAAGTTAAACTACTCAACCGAGATGTAGGTTTTATTGCTCAAGGAATGAAAGCTAAGGTAAAAATGGCGGCTTTTCCTTATCAAGAATTTGGCTCTGTAGAAGGTACAGTAGTGCAAATTAGCCCTAATGCCATCAATGATGAGGATTTAGGTTTAGTTTTTCCCACCAGAATTAAGCTAAATAAAAACGTCATTCAAGTTCGAGGTAGAAACGTTCAACTCGCTCCAGGGATGTCTGGTACAGGAGAAATTATTACTCGCGAGAAATCAATTTTGACTTTTATGATAGAGCCAATCGCCCGACGAGTTAATGAAGGCTTTGCAGTACGGTAAGGCAGAAAATACTACGTTACGGGCGATCGCTTGACTTTTTAATTAATCCTATAAAAAATCGCCCTTTGTTGTTGAAAACAAGAGGGCGACTTTTGCTTATCTATTACCAAGCTTCGTAATAGTCAAGACCAAAGTCATAATACTGAGCGTTGGCATAGATGTAGTCATACTCGCTACCTAGGTAGGATTCACCAGAGGTATAACCAAGACCGTAGTAGTAGGGCGTGTAGCTAGTACTAGCCCCATCTTCATCGCGGTAATCGTAGACATAAACATCACCGTTATAAGCGGAACTGTAGCCGTCATAACCAGAACTAATATAATACTGACCGTTTACACCTGTCTCATTAAGGCTGCTGGAATAGTCATAATAAGTACCAGGGCTGTAAGTCCCGGTAGGAGCATAGACATAGCCAGAGTAGTAGTCGTAGTTGGAAGCATCATTGGTGTTGTAATAGTAGGTGAAGTAATACAACGACGTAGGACTAGACAAATCCGCTTCGTAATAGCCGTTGCCAAAATAGCTGTCGCTGTTGGAATAGCTAGAGTTATAAGCGTAGCCGTACTCGCTACCTAAGCCGGAGTAACCTATACCCGCAGAAAGATAACTGGCATAGCCGTAACCTGTATCACCATCGTAGTAATTAGTGGCATAAATCTGGTCTTGGTAGCCGTAATCTACGCCGTACTCATAGGTGTAGTCAATATAGTAATAGCCGTAGTTACCAGTCTCGTTGTAGGTATATTGGGTGTAGCCTGTATAGTAGCCATCACTGACATCCGCATAGCCGTAGCCAGTGTAAAAATCGCCGTTACCGTAATAATAGGTGTAGGTGTAGTACTCGTCCGTTGTATCTAGTAGGTCGGCTTCGTAATAGCCGTTGCCAAAATAGCTGTCGCTGTTGGAATAGCTAGAGTTATAAGCGTAGCCGTACTCGCTACCTAAGCCGGAGTAACCTATACCCGCAGAAAGATAACTGGCATAGCCGTAGCCTGTATCACCATCGTAGTAATTGGTAACGGTAGTAATACCCTCAGGATTGCTATAGCCGCTATAAACGCTACTGATGGAATAATAGCCGCTAGAGCCTGGCTCGTTACCATCAAAATCGGTGATAGATTGCCCTGCATAATAAGTGCCTGGACTAGTAAAACCATAGCCATCGTAAGAGTCACCGTTGCCGTAGTAGTAAGTGAAAGAGTATAAGTCTGACATAGACAGTAAGTTTCCTTTGTAGAAGCTGAGGTGGATGATTTGGCTGACTGCACCCAAAAGCAAGTATTTTTTGCAAAAACTGTTAACTGCATACTTCAATCTGCATAAGGTTTTCGCACATTCAAGATTGCCAAAGCCTAAATTTTTCTAGCCATGACAATATTTGCTACCCAAATACGTATGCTGAATGTACGCATTTTGTATATATGCGTAAACCAAACTACAAACTTGTGTATTGGCTTTCCGCACTTATTAGGTAGATAAATTTTAAAGACTAATTACGCCTGCCCTGTGAAACATATAATTACATGGAAAAACAAGTATTGTCACTAGCTTATATAACAAACTACATGAAGTTTTAATAAAGATACTGGTAGATTCACGCAGTAAGCTGAGTCTGCATCTAAAAATAAGATAGGGGCGCTACAAAAAACATCGAGCTATATAAGCAGTAAAAATAAGAGTCTGCAAGTTGACATAACATAATTATTTTTAATAAAAACTGATGAATATTAAATGGCTTGGACTTGCGATCGCAACTACCCTAGTTATAGGCGCAAGCACTTGGTACATCAAACCTTTGGGGCTATTTAACAACTTAGACACTAAAGAGGTTAACAGTGCCTACGCTCAAGCTAATGAAGAAACCGCAGTAGATGTTTATGCAAAAGTCAGCCCCGCCGTCGTCTCTATAAACACGGGCAGAAAAACAGGAAGCGGCACTCTAATCGGCGCTGAAGGCTTAGTCTTAACTAATGCTCACGTAGTGCAAGGCAATCGCACGGCAACGATCGTTTTAGCCAACAAACAAAAAATCCCTGGAGATGTCATTGGCTTTGGTAAAAATGGGCTTGACTTAGCAGTCATCAAACTTAGAGGACAAAACAAATTACCTGTAGTCCGCCTAGCCTCAAGTAAATCCGTGCTAGTTGGTCAGCGCGTATTTGCAATTGGCAATCCCTTCGGTCAATTTTCCAGTAGTTTGACCACAGGTATCATCAGCCGCATTGATCGCGAAAAAGGCTTAATTCAAACTGATGCAGCGATTAATCCCGGCTACTCTGGCGGGCCATTGCTCAATACTAAAGGCGAACTAATTGGCGTTAATAGCGGCATATTCACTAAGCAAACCCCAGAAGGAGGGGGTGGCAATATCGGTATCAGCTTTGCCATCTCCACAGAAAAAGTGCAATTGTTTCTCGCCGACGTACAAGCAGGACGCGCGGCTCAAAATGCCCAAGTTCTTCCCGTAAATCCAAGTAAATCCTTTGCTCATAGCGAAGCTCTCGCCCGCTTTGAAGCCGCTTTAAAACAAAATCCTCAAGATTATCAAGCCGAGAACGGTCGCGGCGTAGCTTTGGGCAATCTCGGACGACTGGAGGAAGCTTTAGCCGCCTTCGACAAAGCAATAAAAATTAACCCCAACTTTGCCGCCGCTTGGAATGGGAAAGGTATTACTCTCGGTAAGCTAAAACGTCATGAGGAAGCTTTAGCCGCCTTCGAGAAAGCAATAAAAATAGATCCCAGCTTTGCCGCCGCTTGGAATGGGAAAGGTATTGCTCTAGGTAGTTTAGGGCGCGATGAAGAAGCACTAACAGCCTTTGAGAAAGCGATCGCAATTAATCCCAACTTTGTCCCCGCGCAAAGAAACCGCACTACTGCACTCAAAAAGCTAAACCGTTGAATAGCAGAAGATAGCATTGGTGAGATAATACGCGATCGCTATAGCTCGCTCGTTTAAATATTTCCCCAACTTACAAATTGACTGCCCTCGGTTGCTTTTTTCTAAAAGATCGGTAATTTTACGGTTAGTTTTCAGAAAATTGCGGAATAGATGCAAACTTTGGTGTAGCTCAACCTTGTAAATATTATCTACCCGTAATTAAAAATGCGATCGCCCTTTCTCACTCAAAGTTAGTTCTCTCTGCGTTCAAATTAAGTCTAAGTGACAATTAATTACTCTCCTTACCAAAACATTGAACTTTCGGTAAACTTTAATGCCAGTAGAACTTTATGCAACTAAATTCCTCCGTGCTTACAATTGACGGTCAGCCGATTATTGCTCCTCAAGTATTTGCTTACCTGCAAAGCTGTGGTAGGCTTCAAGGCTTTGTAACAGAAATTCTGCGCCAACACGTTATTGCCCAAGAATTTAAAACCCGACAAGAATTAACTATCGATCCCTTTTTGGTAGAGCAAGCTTTAGTCAACTTCCGAGTTGAAAATAAGCTTACCGATCCCCAAGATTTTCAACAATGGTCGGCAAAAAATCCCTCCGCCTATGCGGGGTTTCGCAATGAAACTATTTATCAGTTGAAGATAGATAAGTTAAAAGAATTAGTTGCAAAACCCAAGCTCCAAGAGTATTTTATCGAACGCAAGTTGTTTTTAGACCGAGTGGTACTATCGCAAATTGCCGTAGCCGATCGAGAATTGGCAGAAGAACTACGCAGCCAAATTATAGAAAACAGCGATAGCTTCGAGCAATTAGCAAGAGAACATTCCTTAACCGAAGATCGCATTGCCAACGGCATGATGGGGCCTCTCAGTCGCGGTCGATTGAAAGAATCCTTAAGAGCCGCTATTGATTGCGCCAGTCCCGGAGAAATTATCGGGCCAATAGATATGGAAAAACATTATTGCCTATTTAGAGTCGAACAATTTTTACCGGCAACTTTGGCAGGAGAACTAGAAAAACAATTGTTAAATGAAATTTTCGATCGATGGTTAGGGCAAAAAATGCAAAAAATGACAGTCAAACTCCAGGAGAATTAATGCTTGCTAATACTGATGAGCTAAAGTTGCCTTGGGAGCGCCTGCCTCTAAACCTTTTAGTTGGCGAACAAAAACTAGAAATTCAAAACCAAGCAAAAACTGAAAACTATACCACCGGGAAAATTATCTGGTCGAGCGAGTCTACAGAAAGCAACCAGTTTATTTTACTCGAAGGTAAAGTGCGTTTAATATCGGGCGATCGCACGATGGTTCTCCAAGCCGGAGATTGGTTTGGAGACTTGTTAGAACTTTCAGGAGAGTGGAAAGCTAGAGCTTCAAGTAAAGATGTAGTTGTAGCTCGTTGGCATTCAGGAACTTGGGCAGGTTTTGCCGTGCCGGAAATCGAACAGTTTTGGGCAAAAACCAAACAGTTTTACCAGCCTCCTAGCGCTCAAGAGTCACAGGTTATAACAAGTTATCCTTACCTTGCCCATCCCAATACCGCCGCCGCCAGTTTATCTATGCTGGCACAACAACTAGAAAACCCCGCATCTATAGACTGGGTAAAGCGTTATCTACGGGGAGAACGTCCCAAACAAGTAATAGAAGCGGCGGAAAAACTAGGAATTCAATTGCAACAGCTAAAAATTAGTTGGGAAGAATTAAAGCAAATTTCTTTTCCAGTATTACTGCACTGGAAACAAGAACATTGGGTAGTTGCCTATGAAATCAAAGGCGACAGCTTAATTATTGCCGATCCCCTCAGTCTCAAAGCTGGCTGTGAAAGGATTAGCAAGTCGAGCCTCAAACCTGCTTGGGATGGCAAAGTATGGCAAGCCCAACTAATTCAAAAGCAAGAAAAATTCGGTTTGCAGTGGTTTTTACCTGCTGTATGGCGGTTTCGCGGGCTGTTGGGGGAAGTTCTACTTGCTTCTTTTACAGTCCAAATGTTAGGTTTAGCTACCCCAATTATTACTCAGGTAATTATTGACAAAGTACTAAGTCAACAAAGCTTGGCAACTTTGGATGTCATGGGTATAGCTTTAGTTGGCGTTGCTTTTTTTAGCGCTTTTTTGGATGCTTTAAGACTATTTATTTTCACTCACACAGCCCGTCGTCTCGACTTGGGCTTATCCGCTCAGTTATTTCGCCACTTGTTGCGATTGCCTTTAGCTTACTTTGAGGAGCGGCGTGTGGGCGACACAGTGGCACGAGTACAAGAATTAGAAAGTATCCGCAAGTTTTTGACTGGAACGGCAGCGACGGTAATTATTGATAGCATTTTTACTGTAGTTTATTTAACAGTGATGTTTTACTACAGCCAATCTCTTACTTGGATTGCGCTGGCAGTAGTGCCATTTTTTGGACTTTTGACGCTGATTTCAACGCCAATTTTGCGCGGTTGGTTGGATGAATCTTTTAATCGAGCCGCCGATAGTCAATCGTTTTTAGTAGAAGCAGTTACAGGTATTCACGCGGTTAAAGCTCATGCTTCCGAAGCCGCCGCTCGCGATCGCTGGGAAGGATTATTTGCTCGTTACATCCGCACCAATTTCCGAGCTTCGACTACTTCTAATATTAGTAATGGTATCGGTACTTTTTTAAGCGGTCTTACAACTATCTTGGTTTTGTATTTTGGGGCGAAGCTAGTTATCAGCCAAGACCTAAGCGTGGGAGGGCTAGTAGCATTTAATATGCTAGTTGCTAGAGTCACAGGCCCGTTAATTCGCTTATTGCAACTGTGGCAAACTCTGCAACAAGTGCTGCTTTCGGTAGACCGGATTGGCGATATTCTCAATGTTGCTCCCGAAGCCGAACCTAATGCAGGCTTGGTTTTACCACCTCTTACAGGTCAAGTTAGTTTTGAAAAGCTATTTTTTCGCTACCGTCCCGATCG
>JAPJOW010000172.1:0-1905 GCA_030826005.1 Aliterella sp. RAGGC_92 | reverse complement strand
CTCTTACAGGTCAAGTTAGTTTTGAAAAGCTATTTTTTCGCTACCGTCCCGATCGAGAATCAGTTTTAAAAGGTATTTCTTTTAAAGTCGAACCGGGGATGTTTGTGGGAGTGGTAGGACGCAGTGGTTCGGGAAAAAGTACAATTACAAAGCTTTTACAACGACTTTACGTGCCAGAATCGGGGCGAATTTGTATAGATGGGTTGGATATTAAAACTGCCGATTTAACATCTTTGCGCGAACAAGTGGCGGTAGTTCTCCAAGACGATTTTTTATTTAATGGTTCGGTTTGGGAAAATATTACTTTGGGCAATCCCGATATCAGTGCAGAAAAAGTTATAGAAGCGGCGCGGATGGCGATGGCTCACGATTTTATTACCAATTTACCTAAAGGCTACGATACCAACGTCGGAGAGCGAGGAATGTCTTTATCGGGAGGTCAGCGTCAGCGCATTGCTTTGTCGCGCTTATTTTTATCTCAAGCACCAGTTTTAATTTTGGATGAAGCTACCAGTGCTTTAGATAGCGAGACGGAACAGCAAGTTTTGCAAAATTTGCACAGCTTTGCTCAAGGGCGCACGGTGTTTTCGATCGCTCATCGCTTTGCACCGCTCAAACGCGCGGACTTAATTGTAGTTTTGGAAAAAGGTGTACTTATGGAACAAGGTACGCACGATCGCTTGTTGCAGGAAAAAGGTCTATATTGGTCGCTGTATCAACGCCAGCAAGCCGCCGTGTAATCGCTACTATAAGTAACGAGCTAAGACTTCTACTGTCGCAAGTCCAGTTTTGTTCCAGCTAAATTCTTTTGCTTTTGCTAAACCAAGTTCGGATAATTGCGATGTCAATTCTACGGAAGTTGCAATTTTTGTCATCGCTTGGCTAATTTCATCAATACTATAAGGGTCTACAAGTATAGCCGCATCTCCCGCTACTTCAGGCATTGATGAGATATTGGAGGTAATCACGGGCGTACCGCAAGCCATAGCTTCTAAGACCGGAAAACCAAAGCCTTCCCACAAGCTAGGAAACACAAGGGCGATCGCTTGATTGATAATTATTGGTAATTGGCTGTAAGCAACGTAGTTGAGAAATTTTACCTGACTACTTAACCCTAGTTTGTCTATCAGCGCTTGGAGAACGGGGGTATAACGCGCGTCGGTAGTACCTGCTATCCATAGTTGGTATTTATAAGAGTTTGGCATTCCTGCAAAGGCGCTAATCAATCGTTGCAAGTTTTTGTAAGGATCTTGTCTACCGATGTAGAGAAAGTAGTTGGATTTGGGTATGTTAAGAAAGCGAAAATTGTTCGCGTCGTGTGCCAACAAAACCGGCGTAACTTTACTAGGAGCTATGCGATAAAAGTGCGTAATGTCTTTGGCTGTGGCTTTTGAGTTACAAATAATGTGTTGAGCAAACTTCAAAACTTGGGGAATGTAATAGCGGCTGTAAGCCGTAAGGGGGGATAATTTAGCAAAACGTAAGGGGATCAGGTCGTGTACCGTCACAATGTAGCGACAGTCTGTAAAGAGTGGGGCTTCAGGGACGGGGGAGAAGATAAGATGCGATCGCAGTTGTTTGTAAATTTTTGGTAATTGCTGTTGCGTCCACCACAATCGGCGCAAATGTCCTTTACTACCCCAATCTGGCGTTAAATTCGCTGGGATCGGGTAACAACTACAATTATCTATTACTTGCGAGCTAAGTAACGTGGGTTGCAGTTTTTGGATATGAGGAATTAAATTAGTGGCATAGGTACTTATGCCTGTTGGCTTGTTACTAACAAATGATAAATTAACTAGCAATCTATTTAAAACTAGGTTTGTTAAATAAAAATATTAGCAATATCTATTCCTAGCATATATTTTTACTTTTTGCTACTAGCTTCATTTAATCATCATAAAC
>JAPJOW010000171.1 GCA_030826005.1 Aliterella sp. RAGGC_92 | reverse complement strand
GAAAAGTAAGGCTCGCCCCAACCTTCAATCCGATAAAGGTCTTCGCTATCTTCTATTCTCCACGATTGCGGAGGTTCGGTTTTAACCAATGCTACCGATGTTTTTTGCTTCGCCGATTCGGGAGTTTCGGTGGTGGCTTTTTTCTCAATTGCTGATGCGGCGGTTGACTCAACACCCATTTTTTGCTGACCTCAATTATCACCTGACGAATAGCCAGTTTAACGCATCTCAGAAAGAAGGAGGCTTTCTAAGATAATCTGATTTATGCAATTGAGTTTTGGAGAGTTTGTTTTGGAAAGAACATTTATCGCCATTAAGCCTGATGGCGTACAACGCGGTTTGGTTGGCGAAATTATTTGCCGGTTTGAAGCTAAAGGTTTTACTCTAGTTGGCTTGAAATTTATGAAAGTCAGCCGCGAACTAGCCGAGCAGCATTATGACGTTCACCGCGAAAAACCATTTTTTGGCGGTTTAGTTGAATTTATCACTTCCGCCCCAGTGGCGGCGATGGTCTGGGAAGGTGACGGTGTAGTTGCTTCCGCTAGAAAAATGATTGGTGCTACCAACCCCCTAGCAGCCGAGCCAGGGACGATTAGAGGAGACTTTGGGGTAAATATTGGTCGCAACCTAATTCACGGCTCTGATGCGGTAGAAACGGCGCAACGCGAGATTGCTTTGTGGTTTAAAGATGATGAACTCGTTACTTGGCAACCGACAGTAAGCGGTTGGATTCGCGAATAAATAAAGCCCGCCTAGTTTGTAGGCGGGCTTTTACTGAACAACGCCGTTGTTTATTTAGAAACGGGGTCTTTTTCTACTTCGATCGTGGGAGAGGATGCTATATTCCGCTTTGAGAAGCCCCAAGTAAAGATAATTGCGATCGCGCTAATCATTACCCATTCTGGCGGAATCAAAGCTGAATCAAATACTCTTAGCAGCAAGCGAACGCCTACTAAGGCGACAGTGATGTAGCCCGCATCTTCTAAATGCTCAAATTCATCCAGCCAACGAATAAATAAGCCCGCCATAAAGCGCAAAGTTACAATGCCAATGGTTGCGCCAGTTAGGACGAGCCAAGTTTCTTGAGAAACTGCGATCGCTGTCGTGACGCTATCTAAGGAAAAAGCCAAGTCTGTAAAGGCAATTACGGGGATTGCTTGCCACAAAGATTTAAAGTTGGGGGCTTGATGCTCGCTGCCATCTTCGCCCTTTGGCGCACTAAAATACTGCCATGCCAGCCATAATAAGTAAGCCGAGCCTAGTAATTCAAATTGCCAAAACTTTGTTACCCAAGTTGCCGTTAGTATCAAGCTAATTCGCAGCACGTAAGCAACTACCAAGCCAATATTTAGGGCTTGACGCTGGAGTAGTGGATCTTCTAGTCTTTGAGCTAGAGCCGCCAAGGCGATCGCATTATCCGCCGATAGCACAGCCTCTAGAAACGACAAAATAATTACTATAAAAGCAGCTTCTATTGCTGCATGGTATGGAGAATTTAAAATTTGATCCAGCATTAACGATTTTTATAACCCAAAACTCATATATTGATAAATAGCTGGCGATCGCTACCATTATCCAGCTTAACCTTTGTCCGACCAATTCAATCATAAGATAGGCGATCGACGGCAGTTTTTTTGTGCTGTTTGTATTTATTTTAGCTAAGTAAGTATTTTTTATTACACAGCACTTAAACTAACCTCAGTAATAATACGATTGCAATTATTAAGTAACTAAGTTAAATTCCTTGTGAGTTTTTTTCTGTCAAGCTATTTTAAAAAGATTGCCGATTAATATACGATTAGTCCATAAATAAGGATAAATTGAAAAACACCTAAAACTAAGTAATGATTTAATTGCTATCAAAGCTGTACTTTGACATACTTTAACGATGGCGCAGTCAGCTTTTAAAAAGAGTAAAACCTCCTTAGTTGTTTGCCAAAAATTTAATAAAAGCAAGGGTAATTAACGATATAAATTTATGGTAGATAGCAGCCAGACAGAATTAATAATTGAAGCTGGGCGAACCGAAAGTCAGTATTGGAGGGACTTGTGGAAATATCGAGAATTATTTTATTTTCTAGCGTGGCGCGATATATTAGTTCGATATAAGCAGACCGCTATTGGCATATTTTGGGCATTAATTCGTCCATTTCTCACAATGGTAGTATTTACAATTGTGTTTGGAAATTTAGCTAAATTACCTTCTGCTGCGCCCTATCCCATATTAGTATTTGCCGCCATGCTACCTTGGCAGTTTTTTTCTAACGCGCTGACCGAGTGTAGCAATAGCTTAATTAATAACGCTAACTTAGTTTCCAAAATTTATTTTCCGCGCTTGATTGTCCCGACAAGTTCGGTGATAGTTAGTTTTGTAGACTTTTTAATTTCTGGCATGATTTTATTAGCGCTAATGGCATGGTATAACTTTGTACCTAGTTGGCGAATTTTGACGCTGCCAGCATTTATTATTATCGCTTTTGCTGCCTCAATGGGTGCGGGATTGTGGTTAGCAGCATTAAATGTCAAGTACCGCGACTTTCGGTATATTGTGCCATTTATTGCTCAGTTTGGTTTATATATTTCCCCGGTGGGTTTTAGCAGTAATATCGTGCCAGAAAAATGGCGATTGCTATATTCCCTGAATCCAATGGTAGGAGTAATTGATGGCTTTCGTTGGGCAATTTTAGGTGGAGAAGCTCAACTATATTTACCAGGATTTATAATTTCTACGGGATTAGTAGTATTGTTGTTTTTTAGTGGAATTTGGTATTTCCGCAAAACTGAGCGCTCTTTTGCTGATGTGATTTAAGCAACAACTATAAAAATGTCAGATACAGTAATTCGAGTTGAGAATTTAAGTAAAAAATATATCTTGGGTCAACAAAAACAAGAACGCTATACGGCATTAAGAGACGTACTCGCTAATACCGCAAAGTCTGTTGGTCGTCAGGTCTTGAACCCTTTTGCGAAAAAAGCACCCAAACAAGACATTGAAGAATTTTGGGCGTTAAAAGATGTATCGTTTGAAATTAAGCAAGGCGATCGCGTAGGAATTATTGGCAGAAACGGCGCAGGAAAATCAACTTTATTAAAAGTCCTTAGCCGTATTACCGAACCGACCGCAGGACGTATTTCTATTAAAGGGCGCGTAGCCAGCCTTTTAGAAGTAGGAACGGGATTTCACCCTGAATTAACCGGACGAGAAAACATCTATCTCAACGGTTCTATTTTAGGAATGAGCAAGTTTGAAATTAAAAAAAAGTTTGACGAAATTGTTGCTTTTGCCGAAGTAGAAAAGTTTTTAGATACACCAGTAAAGCGCTATTCTTCAGGGATGTATGTGCGCCTAGCTTTCGCTGTAGCGGCGCATTTAGAACCGGAAATTTTAGTTGTAGATGAAGTTTTAGCTGTAGGAGATTCTAAATTCCAAAAAAAATGTTTGGGAAAAATGAAAGATGTTGGTGATGAAGGCAGAACAGTTCTATTTGTTAGTCACCAAATGGGTACTGTTACCCAGCTTTGTAGCAAAGTGTTTATTTTAGAAGCCGGTAAAATTACTAAAGAAGGTGATACAAAAGAAACAATATCAGCTTATATACGAAAGTTAAATTCTAATGAAAGTAACCGTTTTGTTACTAAAAGTAGTACAAAAAATAAAGAGAAAAAAACTTATTTTACTGCCGTAGAAACCGTTGACAATCTGGGGACGAACAAAGCAGAATTTAGCCATACAGATGAAATTGGATTAAAGGTTAATATCTTAGTGGAAAAATGGATTGAAAATTTGTTTTTAGGAGTAGTAGTAAAAGACATTCAAGGTAGAAAAATTTTTACAAGTCAGCTAGAACTTGATCGGGTAAAAAATGATAACTTAGCAGAGCTAACCATAAAAATGAAAATACCTAACAACTTTTTAGTACCGGGTCATTACTTATTTTCTGTAGCTTTGCACGTTCCCAACGTGCAAATAGTAGACCAGATCGAAGAAATTTGTAAGTTCAGTATAGTTGACATGGGTTCGGAATTTGCTTTTTATGAAGGCGTAGATTACGGTTGTGTTTTTGCTGATTGTGCTTGGGAAATTTAATCAATTAATTAATATAAATAATCACTATAAATGATTCTATGAACAACAAGTTATTAAATTATGAGTCCTCCGTACATTGGCTAAGAAGCCAACCTCAGTATTCTAAATTAGTTGAACTTTGTTACCTCGATCGAGATAATTTATCGGCGGCTAAACGTTTTGCCTCTAGTGAAGAATTTACTGAAATTGTAAAAATTCTCGGTATAAACAAGAGCCAAAAAAAACTTAAAGTCCTCGATCTTGGTTGTGGCAATGGCATTGCCTCTTATGCTTTTGCATCGCTCGGACATGAAGTTAGTGCAATAGATCCAGATATAAGTGAAGACGTAGGACTTAATGCCACAAAAAAACTAGCGTCTATAATTAGCAACGGCTCGATACTTACTCACCAAGCGTTTGCGGAATCATTGCCTTTTGCCGATGCCACGTTTGATATTATTTATGCTCGTCAAGCTTTACATCATTTCACTGATTTACCCAAAGGTCTATCTGAATGCTCAAGAGTATTAAAACCTCAAGGACTTTTGTTAGCAACTAGAGAACACGTTATTAGCGATCGCGAACAACTGCAAACTTTTCTTGAGGAGCATCCCTTGCATAAACTTCATGGGGGCGAAAATGCCTACCTTTTAAAAGATTATACATCAGCAATTGAGCAGTCAGGAATAAGAATATTAAATATACTTGCTCCTTTTGATACCGTTGTAAATCACTTTCCTATGTCCAACTTAGAATTGCAGGAGTCGTTAGTGGAAAGATTAAATAAAAAAGTAGGAAAATTACCAGCAAGTTTTATCTCAAAACTCCCTTTGTTAGAGAAGATTTATCGTTATTATCTATCGCGAAATTGTAATTTTCCAGGTAGGCTATATTCATTTTTGGGGTCAAAATAAGAAATTAAGTAATGCAGATTTTTTATGATGGGCAAATATATAAAATAGCTCCAACTCAAGGCATTAGTAGGTATTTTGCTAATATAATTAGTAGATTGCCAGAAGAAAGTTATACTCCCTTATTAACAACTTACGCTGCGGGAGTAAGTTATCCAACTCATCCAAATCTCCAACTATTTAAGTACAAAAGATTTAGACCCGGGCGGGTTTCTTCGTGGCTAGAAAAATACTATTTCAATTCTATTAGCAATACTCATAAATTCGATCTTGCTCACCCGACTTACTACACGTTGTTATCTCGGCAAGAAATTAATCAGTATCGTTGTCCAGTTGTTTTAACAGTTTGGGACATGATCCATGAAATTTTTTCCGACCAAATGGATGCTGGCGGTCAGCAAGCAGAGGAAAAGCGAAAAGCTATTTATGCTGCCCAAGTTATTATTTGTATTTCTGAAAATACTAAAAAAGACCTACTAGAAAGATATTCACTGCCAGAAAATAAAGTAAAAGTTACTTATCTAGCTTCCGGTGTAAATGCAAGTATAGCTTATGGTTCTGAGCCTGTACCGTCTCGACCTTACTACCTTTATGTAGGAAGTCGCGATCGCGGTTATAAAAATTTTGATGGTTTACTATCAGCTTTTGCTAAAGCTGTAAGCGTCTGCTCCGATCTCGTATTGTGTGTTGTTGGTTCGCCTTTTAACGATATAGAAAAAAAAGCGATCGCTAAATTAAAGCTGGAAAACCATATAGAGCATTACAGTTACGCCAACGATAGTCATTTAGCCAAGCTTTACCGTTGCAGTATTGCCCTTGTTTATCCCTCTTTGTATGAAGGCTTTGGCATTCCGCCTTTGGAAGCTATGTCCTGCGGTACGGTGGCTATTGCGGCGGATTGTTCCAGCATTCCTGAAGTTGTAGGCGATGCGGGTATCTTATTTAATCCTCAAGCTACCCTCGATTTAGCGGATATCCTGCTTTCCATGCTCGATAACTCTCTAGAACGCGATCGCTTAATAGCTAAAGGACACCAAAGAGCAAAAATGTTTAGCTGGGATATTACTGTAGCTCAAACTCTCGATATTTATCGCTCTGTTGCTTAAAATTAGCAAATAGTAACTGTTCCCCAATTTAAGCGAGCATAAAGACTAAAACTGGTAACGCAATGTATTTACAGATACAATCAATTTCTATAAAAGTTTACCCCAATAATTGAATCTTATTTAAGCAATTTATATCAATGTGAATTTATCAACTTCTATAAATTATGGAAAAAAAATTTCCAAAAATTTCAATAGTCACTCCTTCGTTTAATCAAGTTCAATTTATTGAAACTACAATTGAGAGTGTTTTGAGCCAAAATTATCCCAATCTTGAATACATCATTATTGATGGTGGTTCGACGGATGGCAGTGTAGAAATTATCAAGAAATATCAAGACCATTTACATTATTGGTGTAGCGAACCTGATGCTGGACAATATGATGCCATCAATAAAGGATTTCAACATTCTACCGGTGAAATCATGGCTTGGCTAAACAGCGACGATCTCCACTTTCCTTGGACGCTAAAAACTGTATCCAGTATCATGGCTCAACTTACGGAAGTAGAATGGTTAACAACTTTACAACCTGGCGGATGTGATTGGGATAGCTTATGTACGGGTTTTGGTTTTTTACCTGGATATTCAAAACAAGCATTTTTAGATGGTAGATATGCCACCGTAGGCTTTTTTATTCAACAAGAGTCTACTTTTTGGCGACGCAGTTTATGGCAAAAGTCTGGCGCTCAAATACCCACAGAGTTTAAATTAGCTGGGGATTTTGCTCTGTGGTCAAATTTCTTTTGCCATACAGAGCTATATGCTATAGACTCACCATTAGGATGTTTTCGCTCTCAAGTTAATCAAAAAAGTAGAAGTATTGAACAGTACATGATTGAGGCTAAAACCGCTTTATCTAGTATGCGTAATGCTTGCAACTGGCAACCTTCTCTTGATGCTTTTAATTTGACCTTATGGCGATTGAAGTTAAGCAAAATCTCTCTAGCTAGTAAATTAATTACTTCTATTGTTGGTGGTTATCCAAGCAAAAAAATAGTCAAATATAACTTTGATTCACCAAATAGTTATTGGGCAATAAAGGAATATAAATTTTAGATTAATCAGAGTAATTAATGGAAGATCATATTTTATTAACTGGTGCTTTATCTGCCTTATTATTACTATTTGCATTTAGAAAATGGGTGTTAAAAGGTGAGTTGTTTCATCCCGGCTTTATTTTTTGCTTAATAAACTCTGGCTTTTTTATAGTTTTTGCTTTTGGTCCTTATTCCTATGGGTTTAATTTAGAAATTTCCTACTACTATATGTATGTGCTAATTAGCTATACATTTGTATTAGGAATTATTTGGGGTGGTGCTAAAGGCAAGAAAAAAGTAGTAAAAGATATTAAAATAAGCTACTTGCAGCTATGGGTTATTTATATATTGTTGATAGCAATACTATCCGCACGATTGAGTAATTTAGTTAGTAACGGTATTACTTTAGAAAGTGGGGTAGATAATCGTGCTGAACAGATAGAGCAAATCCAATCACAATTGAATATAACTGCTTTTATTATATTAATTATTGAAGTCAGTTATATTCGCCTTAGTTCTGCTATAGTTACAGCCTACTCAGTAGGTCAACGAAAAAGATATTTGCGAATTGCATTTTTGGCTGTACTTCTAGCTTTGAATGGTGTGTTTATAAACTCTCGAACAAGTTTTTTAATAGGATTATTACCAATACTTATTAGTATTTACTCAGTTTTAGAAGACCAAGGAGTAATTGATTTTACTAAAATAAAGTGGTCAAAAAACTTTAAATTTACTGTACCAATTATAATTTCAATAATAGTTGCAATCGGTATACTTACAAACGTTCGTTCTTCAATTATTGCCACCGGATACGATCTTCCTTACGAGTACATTGAATCAACAACAAACTTACAACGCAAGCAATGGTTCAATGAATTTGCTCAATCTCAACCCGTAGCAATTGTCAACCCTATTGCCGAACTTTCTATTTATGCTGGCTCTACTGTTGCTCATGGAGGTTTAGTTAGTAAAGTTGCAATGACTAGCGATTTGAGAACTTGGGGATTGAGAAACTTATTTCCGATTCATAGAATATTAGCCCAACTAAAACTAGACGGAGGATTTTCAACTTTTTGTCGGCAAAATTATCAAAACATAGTAGCAAGTGCGAGAGCTTCTTTATCTCCCATTGAATACAGTTGGTGGGGCTACCCTGCTAACCTCATTATTGATTTTGGCTATATCGGCTCGCCATTAATGTCTTTAATTACTGGCTGGATTCTCGGATGGGCTTACACTAGAGTTGCTAATAGTGGCTCTATTCTTAAAGCTACTGGTTATTCAACTATTTTAATTTCTATTATTCTCAGTCCCGCCTTTGGTCCTTTTAGCGATTTCGCTAATTTTATTACTCTGATGGTAATTATTTTCTATATACTAGGGAATTCAATGAGTATAAAATACTTGCAATATCAAACTAAAAATGAGTAATTACCCAGTAATTGATGTTGTAGTTCCTAACTATAATAAAAGACCATATATTAAAGATTGTTTGCTCTCCCTGCTAAATCAAACTTTTGAAAAATGGCGTGGTATTATTGTTGATGGGTTTTCGGATGATGGTTCTTGGGAAACCATTAAAAACTTTGCAGCACAAGATTCGAGATTTGAAATATACCAGCTACCAAGAAATGGATTATATAATAGCTGGAACTTTGGTTTGTCAAAAGTAGTGAATCCTTATTTTTGTATTCTTACTAGCGACGATACTTGGGACAACAACTGGTTACAAGTAGCCGTTTGTAGCTTGGAAAATAACTTGAATGCAGTGTGTGCAGCAGCTAGAACTAGAATAATAGACGCTAAAGGCAACTCATTAGAAATCGCAACTCATAATTTAATGGGGGAGCAGCTTTTGATTAATGACTTGCAGAAGTCAACCGTAGTAAAAGGTATTTTTAGTAACGTCGCTAACTACTTTCTAGGCTCTATTTATACTAGCGCTCATTCATTATTAATGCGCCAAGAAATTTTGTTAAAAGGTGAAAAGTTTACTGAAGATGTCGGCGCGATCGCAGATTATGAATGGTATTTAAGAATGGGGTTGTATGGTGATATTATTTATCACCCTTTTATTGAAGCTAGTCATCGCTCATACATTGGACAAGCAACGGCTAAAAACAGAATAAAAGAGAATGGATTATTGATGCAAAAGATTCACGATCGCAATCGCGAATCGATTGCCAATCAATTGGGAAATAAAAGCGATCGCTTTTTATCACTAGCTACTAAATATGACAGAGAAATTTTAGCTTACCGTTATGCAAGACCAACAACAACAGAACTAAAAAATCCTTCTATATCAACAATAGCTGAAATGATATCTGTACTATTTAATAG
>JAPJOW010000170.1 GCA_030826005.1 Aliterella sp. RAGGC_92 | reverse complement strand
AAGCAAGTACGGGTTGCTTAATTATCCCCAATTTTTCTATTGGCATGGTTTTACTTCAGCAAGCTGCCGTTAGTGCTTCTCGATACTTTGACCATGTAGAAATTATCGAACTGCACCACAACCAAAAAGCCGACGCACCGAGCGGTACGGCAATTCAAACCGCCGAAATATTAGCAGAATTTGGTAAATCTTTTAATCCAGCATCCGTCGAAGAAACCGAAAAATTACCTGGCGCTAGAGGTAGTCTTGCCAAGGAAGGCATTAGAATTCATAGCATTCGTTTACCCGGTTTAATTGCCCACCAAGAAGTAATTTTTGGCAGCCCAGGTCAAATTTATACTTTACGTCACGATACGAGCGATCGCGCTTGTTATATGCCTGGAGTATTACTAGCAATTCGCCAAGTCTTGCAACTAAAATCCTTAATCTACGGGCTAGAAAAAATCATGAATCCTATTTAGTAATTGTTTGGGTTTAAGTCGCATACAAAGTGCCATCTTTGCGCTTAAAAATCAAACCATTAACGCTGCATTGAGCAACTAAATCGTCATTAGGATAAACTACTTTGTCGTTTGCTGTGCGATCGCCAATTTCTAAATAAGTAGCAACTTCTTCTTGGCTGCGATTAATCAAACAATGTCCCTGTGCCACTCCCGCCGGAAAACCCGCACAATCGCCTACTGTTAAAATTTCTTCTCCCCCATCAGATACTAGGGTAATTTCCCCCGATAAAACATAGATAAATTCATCTTGTTTATCGTGCCAATGTCTTAGCGCTGAGGCGCTTCCCGGCGCAAGCTCGACTAAATTTACCCCAAAATTTTGCAATCCGGCAGCATCACCCAAACGTTTTTTAATTCGTCCTGCCACTACGGGTTTAAATTTCTCTGGATAATTAGAACCGTAACTAATAGTTACATTTTCTGGATTAATTTTCATTTTTAGTTAGTTAATAAATCTGTTTGCTATCCTAAACAGCAACCAATTATTAGTTCAAGCAAGAAGTAAACTACCCAACACTGAATCGGAGTGCCGATGTTCCTGTGTGGGCTTTCAACCTGTCGTTACAAGCGGTACAGGGCAAGCTAACGACGATTGTTCGGGCGTGTTTACAGCGACACCCCATTGTTTGATATTCAGGCTGGCGTTCATATCCGCGTCCCCAGTCCACAAGCAATGCCCACATCTAAAATATTTCCCATGCCGATACGACTGATTAGAATCGGGATGGATATGGTTGCACTTGTGGCAAGTCTTTGAGGTATAGGCAGGCGGAATAAAAACAACCTTTACACCAGCACTAATAGCTTTATATTCTATGTATTGACGTAATTGGTAGAACGCCCAATTATTAGATAATCGGCGCTCTTTTTTACTTCTCGGTTGTTTGTTTGTCCGCTCTCTAATCCCAGTCAAATCCTCTAATGCGATAATCGAATTAGATTCTTTTGCTTGGGCTACCAACTGCTTGCTTATTTTATGGGAATGCCATGACTGAAACTTTTTTTCTCTACCCGATAGCCGCGCTAATAGTCGATGACAACTACGTCTCGAAGTTCTTGTGCCTTTAGTAGACTTGGTTTGAACTAATGCCCTGGTTTTCGCATACTTATTTCTTTTCTGAGTTATTTGTTTGCCACTGTGCTTGTCCCCAAGCGAAGTTACGCAAATATCAGTTCTACCTAAATCTGCGCCAATCACGGAATTAGTTGATTTTGTTTCTGGTGCAGTAGTTTTAACTTGGATGTTGACAGAGCAAGTGCCATTACGATGTTTTGCCAAGGTCGCGCTTGTTGGACTACTGCCCGTTAGCTTACCTAGTTGGTAACTACCTAGCTGCAACTTAAACCTTTCTCTACCACCATTTAGAGTTAAGCTAACCGTCCAGTCAGACTCTCTAAACGCAAAAATCCGTGCATCGTAGTCCGCGCTAGTAGGCTTAAACTTAAGAACGGGTTTGTCGTCCTTTTTGGCAGTCTTGCGGTTTGCCGCTACTCGGTTAATAGCACGAATGGCTAAGTTTGCACTTAAGCCAAACTGCTCTCTAACTTGTTTGTAGACTAGGGTTTGAATCCTAACATTGTTAGTTAGCTTCGGGTCTACAGTATCATTGATATAGTTGCAAGCTTCTGCAAACGCTTTCAAAGTGGCATCTATCTTTGCCACCTGCGTAGGAGTTGGGTTGATTTTGCAAACTATTGTCAATACTTGCTGCATACACAATATTGTATCACTACAATGACTCGCTGCGCTCAGTTTATTTATTGGTCGCAATTCCTGAGCGAAAATGCGGTGTAGCTCTGAAACACCGCATTTTCGCGTCCCAGCACCAAACACATTGTGCCTAAAGGCACTCGTACTATGGTGTGGGCATCCTTGCTCCATTTCTAGGTGAAATATTTTTTTCTCACCGATGGCTGGACGATCGGCAGAGTGTGGGCAAGCGATGGATTGTGGAACGAAGCAGCATGGCGGCGCAAACCTGATATCGAGCGCTTAAAACTGCAATTGGTGACTCAAAATGAGAAATTATGGCTTTATCGCGTAGAAGACATAATTTTAACAATCGAAGTAAAACCAGAGCTTCCCTCCCCAAATGCGATCGCTTCCGTAGTACTCAAGCGGCTAATTAGCGCTCCCCAAGTCATCGAGCGCCTCAGCAATGCCACTGCCCATTGTCAAATTGAAAATGCCCAACTTCTTAGCGAATAGCAACATTTATAGTGCGATCGCCTGCTTTATACTCTTGCATTCGCGTCTGTCAATAGTTACACTTTTTTAATAATTCTCATTTTGTTTGGCGTTACTAGAATGCTTGAGTGCGAAGTCTGTTTAAATCAAAACAACATTGCTCTCAAGCCTCTGGCAATAACAAAAAGTTGAAAAATTACTAATTGTAAATCACTCATCCTTGGAGGAGCGTAGTCAATGGGACTACCCTGGTACCGAGTACATACAGTTGTTCTGAACGATCCAGGGCGACTGATATCCGTACACTTAATGCACACTGCTCTTGTAGCAGGTTGGGCTGGTTCAATGGCTTTATACGAACTAGCAATTTTCGACCCAAGCGATCCAGTTCTTAACCCCATGTGGCGGCAAGGAATGTTTGTCATGCCCTTCATGGCCCGCCTCGGCGTAACCCAGTCTTGGGGTGGCTGGAACATCACCGGTGGCGCAGCAACCGATCCTGGCTTTTGGTCGTTTGAAGGCGTGGCGGCGGCTCATATCGTGCTTTCTGGCTTGTTATTCCTTGCTGCCTGCTGGCACTGGGTGTATTGGGATTTGGAATTATTTAGAGATCCGCGTACGGGCGAACCTGCTTTAGATTTGCCCAAAATGTTTGGCATCCATTTATTTTTGTCTGGTTTGCTTTGTTTTGGCTTTGGCGCTTTCCACCTCACAGGTTTGTTTGGTCCGGGAATGTGGGTTTCCGACCCTTACGGTTTAACCGGAAGCGTCCAACCTGTCGCCCCAGAATGGGGGCCTGCGGGCTTTAACCCATTTAATGCTGGTGGCGTAGTCGCTCACCACATTGCGGCAGGAATTGTCGGTATTATTGCCGGATTATTTCACCTCACCGTTAGACCCCCAGAAAGGCTCTACAAAGCCCTGCGGATGGGTAATATCGAAACTGTACTATCTAGCAGTATTGCCGCCGTCTTCTTCGCCGCTTTTGTGGTCGCTGGGACGATGTGGTACGGTAACGCCACAACCCCCATCGAGCTATTTGGCCCTACCCGCTATCAATGGGATCAAAACTACTTCAAACAAGAAATCGATCGCCGCGTTCAAGAAGAAGTGGCGCAAGGGCTGGATTTAACGGCGGCTTGGTCGTCTATTCCCGAAAAACTCGCCTTCTACGATTACGTTGGTAACGACCCCGCTAAAGGCGGTCTATTCCGCGTAGGACCGATGGATAAAGGCGATGGAGTAGCGCAAGGTTGGCTGGGACACCCGGTATTCAAAGACGGCGAAGGACGCGAACTTAGCGTCCGTCGTTTGCCTAACTTCTTTGAAACTTTCCCTGTAGTTTTGACCGATGCTGATGGTGTAGTCCGCGCGGATATTCCTTTCCGACGTGCGGAATCCAAATACAGCTTTGAGCAAGCTGGAGTAACTGCCAGCTTCTACGGCGGTGCTTTAAACGGTCAAACCTTTGAAGATCCTGCCGAGGTCAAAAAGTACGCTCGGAAAGCTCAACTAGGCGAGCCCTTTGAGTTTGACCGCGAAAAACTCAACTCTGATGGTGTATTCCGCACCAGTCCTAGAGGTTGGTTTACTTACGGACACGCAGTATTTGCTTTATTGTTCTTCTTCGGTCACTTATGGCACGGTTCGAGAACAATTTTCCGCGATGTGTTTGCAGGGGTAGAAGCAGACCTAGAGGAGCAAGTCGAATGGGGTCTATTCCAAAAAGTGGGAGACAAATCTACCCGCAAGAAAGAAGCTGTTTAGACTTTTTCAAGCAATAGCAAAAAATAAACTTTGCTATTGCTGATGTTAAGAACGGTTAAATAATTGCTTTGTAAGTAATAAATGCAGGTGGATTGTTCAACCGTTCTTTTCTTTTGCTTGGTAAACTATCAGTATTAAGTAACTAAGTTGGGATTCGTAATATGGAAAGCGTTGCTTACATTTTGATTTTGGCTCTTGCCATTGGCACATTATTTTTTGCGATCGCTTTTCGGGAGCCACCCCGGATTGAGAAGAAGTAAACAGCAATGTTTGCTTAAAACTGCTATTCCCTACAAATCCGGTGCTACGCTTTATGAGTAGCACCGGATTTTGAGATTTTTGCGCTACTCAAACTTTTGCTTATCCCCGTTGCCATTATGCAATGTCCCTTTTGCCAGCATCCAGATAATAGAGTGCTAGAATCCCGCGCCACAGAAGCTGGGCAAAGTATCCGGCGGCGGCGGGAATGTTTGAGTTGTTTGCGACGATTTACAACCTACGAGCGGATAGAATTTGTCCCGATTACCGTAATTAAGCGTCATGGCGATCGCGAACTATTCGATCGCTCGAAAATATTACGGGGGATAATTCGCGCTTGTCAAAAAACTGGAATTCCCTACTTAAAATTAGAAGCGATCGTCGATGAAATTGAATCTCAACTACAACAGCGCACCGTGCGCGAAGTTACGAGCTTGGAAATTGGCGACTTGGTCTTAGAACAATTAAAAGCAATTAGCGAAGTTGCCTACGTGCGCTTTGCATCCGTTTATCGTCAATTTAAAAATATTCGCGACTTTGTAGAAACTTTAGACGACTTAACTAATTGTGCCGAGCCGAATCAAGAAGTTTTGACAATTACAGCCATCGGCTAAATTAACCCTTTTTATATTCATAAAGAAATTCTCGCCCTTAGCTCAGGTATAATGATGGGTCTGGATACTAATGCGTTTAGAATTACTTAGTCCTAAGCTAGGATGAGAATGAAAGTAAATCGCATTGATATTTTCAGGCGATCGCCGTCCATTACCACCGGGATCGTTAACCCGGAAAATGTGGAAACTCTCGATCTTTTGCGCCTAGCAAGGGTCAAGACTTAGGTGTAAATTGCCGCTAAAACTAGCGTGCAGGTGCATCGTAGGAGGCAAAAAACTACGGAGACTAACATCAGGAAAAATTAGCATGGTCAATCAGAAACAAACTACTTTAGACATTGGCTTTACTCACGACGATTTTGCTGCACTGCTCGACAAATACGACTATCACTTTAGCCCTGGTGATGTTGTGGCAGGTACAGTATTTAGTATCGAGCCGAGGGGCGCTCTGATTGATATTGGTGCTAAAACCGCAGCTTATATTCCGATTCAGGAAATGTCAATTAACCGGGTAGATGCCCCGGAAGAAGTACTACAATCGAACGAAACGCGAGAATTTTTTATTCTCACCGATGAAAACGAAGACGGACAGCTAACGCTTTCTATTCGTCGCATCGAGTATATGCGGGCGTGGGAAAGAGTGCGGCAGTTGCAAACAGAAGATGCTACCGTGCGATCGGGAGTTTTTGCCACAAATCGTGGCGGAGCTTTAGTTAGAATTGAAGGATTGCGCGGGTTTATTCCCGGCTCTCACATCAGCACTCGTAAACCCAAAGAAGATTTATTAGGCGAAGAATTACCATTAAAATTTTTAGAAGTAGATGAAGACCGCAACCGTCTAGTTTTAAGTCATCGCCGCGCCTTAGTCGAGCGCAAGATGAATCGCTTGGAAGTTGGCGAAGTTGTCATCGGCACGGTGCGCGGAATTAAGCCTTATGGTGCGTTTATTGATATTGGTGGCGTAAGCGGACTATTGCACATTTCCGAAATTTCTCACGATCATATCGATACTCCTCATAGCGTATTCAATGTCAACGACGAATTGAAAGTCATGATTATTGACTTGGATGCCGAAAGAGGACGGATTTCGCTATCCACCAAACAGCTAGAACCTGAACCCGGCGATATGATTAAAGATCGGCAGCTAGTCTTTGATAGCGCTGAAGAAATGGCAGCCAAGTACCGCGAACAAATGCTTGCCAAGCAACAAGGCATTGCCGTAGGTGAAGATGAAATAGCGGAAGAAGATATCCCATCGGCAATGGAAGAAGCAGAAATTCCTCCAGCAATTGAAGAAGATATCCCACCAGCGATTGAAGAAGATATCCCACCAGCAATTGAAGAAGATATCCCGACAGCGATTGAAGAAGTGTAGATTGAGCCATTAACAACTCAATTTAAAGGCTAAAAAAGCGGGAAATTTCCCGCTTTCTTTACTTTTTGACCCATCAATTAACGGGAGCTAGAATTTGGCAACAATTCAATGCAAACAGCGCACGTTTGCAAATATTGAAGCAATTATTTTCGACAAAGACGGCACGTTAGAAGATTCGGAAGCTTATTTAAGAAACTTAGGACAAAAACGTTCGCGCATTATCGATGCCCAACTTCCAGGTACAGGAGAGCCGCTCCTCATGGCATTTGGAATTAATGGCAACACCCTCGATCCTACCGGATTATTAGCCGTAGGTAGCCGTCACGAAACCGAAATAGCCGCCGCCGCTTACATTGCCGAAACTGGCAAAGGATGGCTGGAATCCTTAGAAATAGCTCGTCGTGCCTTTACCGAAGCCGATAGCTTTATTGGTACAGCGCCGTCTCCTTTGTTCGTCGGTAGCTTAGAAGTGCTGAAATACTTATCTCAAGCTGGCTTAAAACTAGGCATTCTTTCCGCCGCTTCTACCGAGCGCGTCCGCAACTTCGTGCAAACCCATCAATTGAGCGATTACATTCAATTGCAAATGGGAACGACAACTGGAGGAATTAGCAAACCCAATCCAGCTTTATATATTCAAGCTTGCCAAGCAATAGGCATTGAACCAAGCAAAACATTAATGGTAGGAGACTCCATTGGCGATATTAGCATGGCGCGCGCAGCAGGGGCAGGGGGCTGCATTGGGATATGCTGGAGTCAAAATGCCGCTCACTTAAACTCGGCAGATGTAACAATTAATCATTTGGAAGAAATTAAACTTGTCGTAAAGCCTTGATGAAGCTACGCTCTTTCTTCTGCTTATAGGTAGACATATAGTAATAACAGACAGTTATAATAACCAAAATTTTACTTGCATAATTTGCTGCCCAGCACCCAGGAGGAAATGCCTTTGTCTCGTCGCTACCTGTTTACTTCAGAATCTGTAACTGAAGGTCATCCTGATAAAATTTGCGATCAAATTTCCGATACCATTTTAGACGCATTACTCGCCCAAGATCCTAGCAGTCGGGTTGCCGCCGAAGTGGTTGTCAACACGGGCTTAGTCTTAATTACTGGAGAAATTACAACCAAAGCTCAAGTAAATTATGTAGATTTAGCTCGGAAAAAAATTGCTGATATTGGCTATACCGAAACCGATAACGGCTTTTGTGCCAATAGCTGCTCGGTTTTAGTTGCTCTAGACGAACAATCTCCTGATATTGCTCAAGGCGTAAACACAGCCCAAGAAACTCGCGAACAAGATAGCGAAGAACTATTTGATGCAGTTGGGGCGGGGGATCAAGGTTTAATGTTTGGTTTTGCTTGTAACGAAACCCCCGAATTAATGCCTTTACCCATCAGTCTCGCTCAACGAGTTGCCCGCCGTCTAGCCGCCGTCAGAAAAACAGGTCAGTTACCTTACCTGCGTCCTGATGGCAAAACTCAAGTAACCGTCGCTTACGAAGACGGCAAGCCTGTAGCTATTGACACGATTTTGATTTCTACTCAGCACACGGCGAGTATTGGCAATATTACTGACCTTGAGGCAGTCCAAGCAAAAATTAAAGAAGACCTGTGGGCAACAGTCATAGAACCTGTATTTGCCGACTGTGACATTCAACCAGACAAAGAAACTCGCTTTTTGGTTAATCCCACCGGAAAGTTTGTAATTGGCGGGCCGCAAGGCGATTCTGGGCTAACTGGACGAAAAATAATTGTCGATACCTACGGCGGTTACTCGCGGCATGGCGGCGGCGCATTTTCCGGTAAAGATCCCACAAAAGTAGATCGCAGCGCCGCTTATGCTTGCCGTTATGTGGCTAAAAATATTGTCGCCGCAGGATTAGCAGAAAAGTGCGAAGTTCAACTAAGTTATGCCATTGGGGTAGCAAGACCAGTAAGCATTTTAGTAGAAACTTTCGGTACGGGTAAAGTAGATGACGATCGCTTGTTGGAATTAGTCAAAGAACACTTTGAACTGCGTCCTTTGGGCATCATCCACACCTTTAACCTGCGTCAGCTTCCTGGGGAACGTGGCGGACGTTTTTACCAGGATGTTGCAGCTTACGGTCACTTTGGACGCACCGATTTAGATTTGCCTTGGGAACAAACTGATAAAGCAGCACTTTTAAGCGCCGCTTTAACTCAAGCAGTTGCTAAATAAAATCACTGAGCATTAAATAAATACATTCAGGGATAAACTCAACGGGTTTATTCCTTTTTTTATAGAGACGGCAAAGACTTCAAAAAATGCCCGACTAAATACAGCGAACCGCACAAAATAACTAAGCGATCGCACTTTGCCGCCTGCAAACCTGAATCTAAGTCTAAATGCACCTCGCAAGTAGCTAAATTAGCGCAAACATTTCGAGCCAAGATAGCTAACTCTTTGGGATCGCTACTACTATGGTCGGGGACGGGAACTAAGTGCAAGCTGTCTTGAGGGCGTAGCAAGGCGGTAAAAATCTCTTTATGGTCTTTGGTTGTCAACATCCCCATTACCCAGGTTATAGGGCTTTCTAGCGTGTCTGCGTACTGCCGTAAAGCCACCGCCGCCGCCGGATTATGAGCGCCATCAATAAGTATGGAGAAATTGTCATACTGCACCCACTGGAGACGACCAAGCCAGCGAGTTTTTTGCATTCCCTCAGCGATCGCCTCTAAAGTAATTTGCCAACCCTGCTGTTGCAGGACTTGGATTGTAGCAATAGCGATCGCCGAGTTACTTAGCTGTATTTTGCCTAGGAGACGACCAAGCCAGCAAGTTTTTTGCATTCCCTCAGCGA
>JAPJOW010000169.1 GCA_030826005.1 Aliterella sp. RAGGC_92 | reverse complement strand
TACTTTAGATACATTTTTGGGGTTATTTGGTATATTTTTAGGAGGATATTCAGGGTTTGTGATATTCGTGCCAGTGACGGGCAATATCAAGGCGGCGACAAAGCCAAACGCGATCGCGCGATTGGACATAATCGAGAAAACGAGCTAAAGCCGCCGCCCGTCCCGGTCTACCAACTAGGCGACAATGCAATCCTATACTCATCATTTTGGGGGCTGTTTCCCCTTCCGCGTACAATACATCAAAGGCATCGCGCAGATAGGCAAAAAATTGCTCCCCGCAATTAAATCCTTGGGGAGTGGCAAAACGCATATCATTGTTGTCGAGGGTGTAGGGAATCACTAAGTGAGGTCTGCCATAGTCCTGCACCCAGTAAGGTAAGTCATCAGCATAACTATCCGAGTCGTAGAGAAAACCCCCTTCTTCCACTACCAAGCGCCGAGTATTAGGACTATTGCGCCCAGTGTACCAACCGAGCGGACGGCTACCTGTAATAGAGGTGTGAATTGCGATCGCTTTATGTAAATGTTCCCGCTCCATATCCTCGCCAAAGTGTTTATAATCAATCCAGCGATAGCCATGACTTGCAACCTCCCAATCAGCTTCAATCATTGCTTCTACAGCTTCTTTGTTGCGCTCTAACGCCATTGCAATACCATAAACGGTGACGGGTATATCCCGCTCGGTAAACAACCTATGCAGTCGCCAAAAGCCCGCCCGGCTGCCATAATCGTAAACCGATTCCATATTCATATGGCGCAAGCCATGTAGTGGCTCTGCTCCTACAATCTCAGATAAAAAAGTTTCGGAAGTCAAGTCGCCGTGCAGAATGCAGGTTTCCCCCCCTTCCTCATAATTAATTACAAACTGTACGGCAATTTTTGCGCGCTCTGGCCATTTTGGATTGGGGGGGTTGCGTCCGTACCCAATTAAGTCTCGTGGATAGGGCTTTGACATTTTTGTTCTATTGCTCTACTAAATTCAGCGTGCGAAACAGAGCAATTTTGTTGATTTCGGCGATCGCACTTGCTATTTCTGCTGCCATAGTATTTTTTAAACGGCGCGAAAATTCATTTAAAACGCTGTCTTTAGTGTGATTTTTGACGGCAATTATAAATGGAAAACCAAATTTATCTTTGTATGCCTGATTAAGTAGTTGAAAGTAATCGTATTCTTGAGGAGATAACCTATCTAAACCAAGTCCTGCTTGTTCTTCAACAGACGCTTCTGCCATTAGTGCTTTACTCCCCAAGTCAGGATGCGCTCGAATTAACGCTACTTGCTCGTCATAGCTCATCATCTTGACTACATTCACCATTTTTTGATGCAAGTCAATCGCATCTACAAACGGGCGATAATTCCAAGCTTTTTGGGCAATTTCTGGCGTATGTTCAAATAGCGCCCCTAAACAGAGCGTAAATTCCTCTTGAGTCATTTGATTTAATCGAGCGATCGCATCCGACGACGACATAGTTCTGTTTAAGGCTAATACTTTTACTTCATACCTGAATACTGTATACAAAGTCTGTGATGGAAGATACAGAAAAAGCGGAAAATATTGATTAATCTAGGTAGTGCGGTAACTAACGCGCTCCTGGTTTCTACCCTTAACTTATGTTAGTCACAAAACAACCCGTACTCCGAAAGTTTTGGTATCCAGTGATGCCAATTAGCGAACTTTCCAGCAATCCGAAACCTTTTGAGCTACTAGGGGAAAAAATTGTTATTTGGTTAGATAGTCAAGGATTGCCCGCCGCCGTTCGAGATCGATGCTGTCATCGCTCGGCGCAACTAAGTATTGGCAAAGTAGTAGATGGTAATATCTGTTGTGCCTATCATGGCTGGCAGTTTAACAGTGATGGCGCGTGTGTTTGCGTACCTCAACTTAAAAAAGGCGAGACAATTCCTACCACCTACAAAGTGCAGTCTTATCGCTGCGCGGAACGTTACGGATATGTTTGGCTGTGTTTGGCAGAACCACTAATCGATCTTCCAGAGATTGACGAAGCCACAAAGCCAGATTATCGCCTGCTGCATGAATTTTATGAGCCTTGGAAATGTGCGGCATTGCGAGTAATGGAAAATGAATTCGATTTAGCTCATCCTACTTTTGTGCATACAACTACCTTTGGTAGCGAAGAACATCCCATTCCCGAACTAATGAAACTTACCGAAACAGAATGGGGATTGCACGTACATGGTGTTTTGGGGGTTGTAAATCCACAATTGCAACAACAAAACTTGAAAATGGATGCAAAACAAACTTTCCGCACCTTAGACATGACTTGGTTTATGCCTTTTACTGTCAAGCTGCAAATTACTTACCCAAATGGACTGACCCATATCATTGTTAATACAATGACACCAATTAATGATTCAACTTCTCAAATGGTGCAGTTTTGCGTCCGCAACGACACTGAAGCCGAGACAAAAAGCAGTGATGTAGTTGCCTTCGATCGCGCTGTAACTTTGGAAGACAAGCACATATTAGAAACAACCGATTATGATGTGCCTCTGAGTGTAAGTCAAGAGCAGCATATGTTTACTGATAAACCCGGTATAGTTATGCGTAAAAAGCTGGCAGCTTTATTAAAAGCACACGGCGAAGAAGAGCAAACTAAAAGTAATAATTAACGAGAAGCTTAGGGACGCAAAGCATTGCGCCCCTACATTGAACATCTTGCAACCCCCTAGCCCGCCTAGGGTTGAAACCCCGCTCTTATAGCTAAAGTCGGACGGGGCCAACTAAAAAACTTTTTAGACTTAAGCTAGAGGTCTATTGATAAAACATTATATTTTTTATTTTCGTTCCAAAATCTATTAACTTCCTCGGTAAGTGCTGTACGACCAAGGCGAAACTAATAAAGGTACGTGATAGTGAGTAGTAGGGTCTGCAATGCCAAATTGAATCGGTACGCGATTGAGAAAGGGCGGGTTGGGTAGTGTTTCGCAATAAGACGCAAAGTAATCGCCAACTATAAAAATTAGTTCGTATATCCCAACGGTTAAATCTTCTGTTAGCAATGGGTTATCTGTGCGCCCGTCGGAATTAGTTACTGTAGTTTTGAGCAAAGTTTTTTGCCCGGATTCATTTATTGCCCATAATTCTAAGCAGATACCTTTTGCCGGACATCCGCGCGCGGTATCTAAAACGTGCGTAGTAATTTTTCCCATTATTTAGTTTAATGGCCCAGCTAAAATTGTTTTAGAAATCGCATCAATAATATCCGATCCATCTTCATACTTCAAAGCTTCGTACCACTGTTTAGTAACTTCTGGCGCTTTACCATGCGTCATATCCGATCGCTTTCTGGCTTTAGTAATAATGTCTGCAACCCGATCTTTACGGGCGGTTTCGTAGCGTTTTAAAGCGTCAGCAACACTGATATTGGTAGTTTGCAAGTAATTTGTTAATACTAAAACATCTTCCATCGCCTGACAGCCACCTTGGCCTAAGTCTGGTGCTGTACCGTGTGCAGCATCGCCGAGTAGTGCTACGCGATCGCGCACCAATGTCTGCAATGGTTCGATGTCGTGGATTTCCACGCGATTAGTCTTTAATGGATCTAGGCACTGAATTAATTTTTGCACGGGTTCTGCCCAACCAGAGAAAAAGCTGCTTAATTCTTCTCTATAGGTTTCTGGATTGCTTACGCTACCTTTAGGCATGGGGACATCAAAGAAAAAATAATAGCGATCGCCGCCTACAGGCATCATAGAAGCGCGTTTGTGTTCGCCAACATAAACTACCCAGGTATTACTAGGCGCTAAATCGTTACTCGCATTTACTAACCCATTCCAATTAACGTAACCTACATAGCGCCGCTCAATTGTCTCACCTAAAACGTAACTGCGGATTAAAGAGTGTGTTCCATCTGCGCCAATTAATACATCTCCTGTAGCTTTGCGTCCATCCTCAAAAATGGCTGTAACGCTCTCTGCGTCTTGTTCTACAGCTATACACTTAGAGTTAAGTTGAACTGTATCCGCACCAAGAGTATTGAGTAACATTTCCTGTAAGTCTGTCCGCGCTACTGGATAAGGTTTTTGTCCGACGCGATCGATTAACGGCTGCAAGCTAAAATCTGTGAGTTTTTCCCCGCTATGGCTATAATAAGCCGTGCGCTCCATTTTCCCGCCAATACCAGCAATTTCTTGGCTCAAACCCAAACTATTTAGAACTTTGACTCCGTTTGACCATAAGGAAATTGCCGCCCCCGCAGGACGTATTTTACTAACTTTTTCGTAGATTTCTACCTCGTACCCAGCTTGACGCAGGGCGATCGCTGCGGTCAATCCCCCCATTCCTGCCCCAATAATTACAACTTTTAAATTTTGCATTTGATAAAAATTCCTTACCTAGTTTAAATCAACTCAAAATATGCCGTTTTGCTGAGAAAACTTGCTAAAAAACCTGCTAAAATGTACTTAAATATACAGAATATTTCGTTCATCTTCTATTTAAAAACCTCTTACATCAGGGAGAGAAGACGGAAGTAAGGTTAATCCTGAAGGAACGCGCCTCAATCCATAACTATTTGATTTAGGAAGGAGGACGTTATGAACGTTCAATGGCAACGATACAAAGAGCTAGAGTTAGTTCCCGATCACATCTCTGCGCCAAAGCGCCGTCATTTTGAATTATTCCCACTAGCAATGGCTTGGCGAAGTTTTGTAAACGCTTTAATGTGGGAACACTTCTACGAGCAGCGAACGGAGTATTTAGAAAGGTGTTGGCAACTAAACGAGCAAGAAAATCGCCCTTTAGCACTGCAAAAACTGTGGATGTTGATGAATTAAACATAACTTGCGCGATCGCGGCTTAAAAAATAGCTAGTCTAAACCATACTATTTATAGTTTGGATTGGGTACTACGCTCCGTAGGTAGCATTCAAGGGTAAAAAATAAAAATCAAACATTTTCAAGAATATTAAACAAGTTTATTTATTGGTTTAATATTCTTTAATTTCCCATATTTTTTCCTAGGTCATTTTGTCAAAGATAAGCTTGATAAGTTTGTCTCAATCTACTTTTAAATCCATGCTTATTATAATAAATTAACTTAAGCTTAGGAATCGAAATAGCAGTCTAAAGTCCAAAACTTCTGGGTGTTATTGGTTTAATTGGAGCTAATGTCAAATTGAATTATTGGTTTGCAAAGAACAACTAAGGCGTTGCTGAAAGAGCAAGGAACGGGGAGATATTTCAAATAGTGGAGCAGTAAACGCAGCGAACATTCTAATATCTTTGTAGTTAGTCTCAAGCTTCTTTTTCAGCTAGTTCATTAGAGCTACTCTCGCTTAGATTTTGGGGCAAAAGCAGATTCAAAACAATGGCAGTTAGTCCACCGGCTGAAATTCCAGAAGAAAAGATACTTTTAATTAAAGTTGGCATCGCGTTTAGAATGTCTGGCTCATAAGTAACACCTAATCCCACTGCTAAGGAAGTTCCAATCACAAGCAAGGCACGTCGATCTAGTTCAACCGATGACAAAATATTAATGCCAGCAACAACAATCGAGCCAAACATAATTATAGTAGCACCACCCAATACGGCTTGAGGTAGGCTCTGAAAGATTCTGCCTACAACTGGAAACAAGCCTAACAAGGCAAGAATTGCGGCAATATAGTAACCAATGTAGCGGCTGCCAACCCCCGTAATTTGAATTACACCATTGTTCTGGCTGAAGGTGGTGTTGGGAAATGTATTAAATAGAGCCGCAATCAAGGAATTGACTCCATCTCCCAAAACTCCGCCCTTGATCCGACGAATATAGGTACTACCCTCAATTGGCTCTCCTGAAACTACCGAAGTCGCCGTTAAATCGCCAATGGTTTCAATTGTCGTGATTAGATAAAGCAGGATGAACGGAATAAAGGCGGCAAAATTGAAACTTAGCCCATAACGAAAGGGAATTGGAAGAGCAACCAAGGGAAGTTCGCGCAGAACACCAAAATTAACCATTCCAAGCAAGCTAGAGACAATATAGCCAATAGCCAATCCCACCACAACGGATGCCATTCTCAAGTAGGGACTCTTACTAGCATTGAGTACAATAATCGTCAGCAGTACAAGTCCAGCAACGCCTAAGTTTTGCGGGCTACCAAAACTACCATTTTTTTGTGCGGCTATCCCTCCCGCCATACTAATAATTCCTGTTTTGATCAAAGTCAGACCAATAATGCTGACAACCGTACCCGTAACCAGTGGGGTAATGATTCTCTTGACTAAGTGCAGAAAGCGGCTTAGGACAATCTCGATAAATGCGCCAAAAAAGCACAAGCCAAAGATCAAACTAAGTGCATTCTCCGGCGTACCTCCGGCCTCTGTAACTGCAACTCCGGCGGAGATCAAAGGCCCCAAGAAGGAGAAACTTGTCCCTTGAATACTAAGCAAACCTGAGCCAATCGGCCCAATTTTCCGCGCCTGGATGAAAGTTGACAAGCCGGAAATAAACAACGACATACTGACGATATAACCAGTGTTGGCTGCATCTAGATTCAGTGCATTACAGACTAGCAATGGTGGAGTAATAATACCGACAAATATAGCTAGTACGTGCTGCATTGCCACTAGCAAAGCTTCAACAAATCCCGGTTTATCGTTTAGACCATAAATGAGATTGTGACGTTTCTCTTTAATAACACGCTGTTGAGTTGCTGGAAATTCAACTTTTGTCATCTAAATTCCGTACCTATTTGTTATGGGTTTACAAAACTGTCTTTTCTAATTAACTGCTATAAGGGCGATCGCACTGTTGAGAGATCGAGGCACAATCTTTTGATAGTAACTGTTGCGATTTTCGCTGCCTAAACTCTGGTTACACATGATTAAATTTCAAAAAACAAAGGGTTTTTGAGTAGTAGGATACAAACTTCAATCTGTCATTTTTTAGAGCAGAATTGCGATCGCTATAGGTTTTTTACTGAACGCAAAATTTTTTGTTTGTTTCGATACAAACTTAGTTTCAAGAGGAGTTTATTCTGTATGCAGAATACAACACCTACGATTCCAAGCAGGAGTAGGGCAAAGCAAAAATTTTAATAGAGGAAAGTTATATGGCTCATGCTGGGACTCATGGAGCAAGCGAGAATAATAGCGATCGCCCAAAGCTGCTTTATAAACTAAACGATAAACCACCTCTTAAAGATTCGATTTTTGTAACATTTCAGCACGTCTGCGCGATTTTTATTGCGGTAGTTACGCCAGGATTGCTGATTACCGGAGCTTTAGGACTCTATCCCAACCGATCGGCTTAAATTTAAAGCGCGATCGCCTTAACTGAAGTAATTTTTGGGTGTGGGAAGTGTTCATGAATAATCAAAAGTTTAAACTGGTTGATGCAAGCAGTGTTTTAATATGCCTATTTGCGAGTTTGGGGATGTCTGCGCGATCGCCTGTAGTTGCTCAAGAAATGGCACAAGTTACATCGGTTTCTCAACTATCAGATGTACAACCTACCGATTGGGCATTTCAAGCATTGCAGTCCTTGGTAGAAAGGTATGGTTGCATTGCTGGCTATCCTGATAGTAGCTATAGAGGAAGTCGCGCTTTAACTAGATACGAATTTGCGGCGGGGTTAAATGCTTGTTTGGATAGAGTCAATGAATTGATTGCAACGGGAACTAACAATTTAGCTAGTAAAAATGACTTAATAGTTTTACAACGCTTGCAAGATGAATTTGCCACCGAACTTGCATCATTACGAGGGCGAGTAGATGCTTTAGAAGTTCAAACCGCCGAACTTGAAGCAAATCAATTTTCCACTACAACCAAGTTAACCGGAAACATTTTTGTTAACGTTACTGGCGCTTTTGCCGATGGAGATATTTTAGCGGAAGGGGAAACGGTTTTTAGAACTCAACCGAGAACCAGTCCCAATGCTTTGCGACGAGTTACGGAAGATCCCAATATTACTTTGAGTAATTATGTTTTTCTCAACTTCAATACTTCTTTTACAGGCAAAGATAGCTTAGTCACCCAATTAGTAACTGGAAATGGCGACTCGCCAGCCAATAGATTTGCTTCGGCGGGTTTGTACAACACTTTTGGCGTACCTTATACCGATCAAACTGGGGTGACAGGCGCGCCCGGTAGCGTCGTGCTGCGAGAATTGTTTTACAACTTCCCCATCGGCGAATCTCTCCGGGTAGTAATAGGGCCAAGAGTCAACTGGTATCGCTACTTTGACAACAACCGTTTTACCTTTTATTTAACTGGCGCAGGCAGTTTTAATTCTAGTGGTAGCACGTTGTTAAACGCTGTAGATCGAGGTTCGGGGGCGGCGATATTGTGGGAAATAAGCGATCGCCTGAAACTCAATGTAGCTTACTTAGGCGAAAACACCGAGTTTCTTACTAGCAACTTATTCAACTCCTCTAGCAACCCTAGCCAAGGCTTGTTTAGCCCTACAAATACCTTGACGGCAGAATTGACGGTTGCACCAATTAAGAACTTAAATTTGCGCTTTTTGTACAACCGTTCTCATGTAAGAGCGATCGCCGGACAAGTTGGCGGCGCTATTAGCGAACCTATTTATGGCTTTGCCGATGATGGTTTTGATGGCGCAATTGATGACGCTACAGGCGATACTTATGCCTTTAACTTTGATTGGTTAATTGCTGATGGTTTTGGTTTATTTGGACGCTATGCTTACGGAAGTACAAATATAAGACCCTTAACGGCAGGTATCCCAGATGGTGAAGTAAATGCCCAAACAATTCAACTAGGAGCGGCATTTCCTGACTTAGGCAAAGAAGGAGCGTTATTTACCCTTTCTTACCTTATCCCTTTTTCTGTAGTAGATGGGCGCAATTTCTTAGTATCCGGCGGCGGTGATGGCGGCGTACAGTACGAATTTGAAGCTACTTACTTCTATCCTTTGTCCCAAAACATTGCTTTAGTTCCGGCTTTTTATTGGATTGGCAACCCCAATAATTTCAGCGACAACCCCAACATTTATATAGCTAATCTACGCGCCCAATTTAGCTTTTAAAACTTCCTTTGCACAACAATAAGACAATCGCGCTTAAATTAAGTGGAGATGCGATCGCTTTTAGCGCTTCGCTCTGCGAAATCGCTTTATTTCGCCCCCGCAATCCGGGGGTATCTTAGTTTATGTTGCAGAGATGGAAACAACAGCTACAGTTACTCAAGCAAGAAACCTATGCAATATATATTGCTTGCAAAGATCCTCGCGTTCCTTGGTATGCAAGGATATTAGCGGCGGTGGTAGTTGCCTATGCGTTTAGCCCTATCGATTTAATTCCTGATGTAATTCCAGTAATTGGCTATCTTGACGACTTGATTTTAGTTCCTTTGGGGATTGCTTTAGTAATAAAAATGATTCCCCCGCAAGTATTGGTTGAATGTCGAGAAAAAGCCGCTACAGCGATGGCGGAAGGTAAGCCAACAAATTGGGTAGCCGCAATTATCGTAGTTTGTTTGTGGTTCTTGCTGGGAATTGGGGCAGTAGTATTGCTTAAAAGTATGTTTGGTTAGACTATTGGGCGTAATTGCGCCTGTATTTAAAAC
>JAPJOW010000168.1 GCA_030826005.1 Aliterella sp. RAGGC_92 | reverse complement strand
TACCATAACGCTGTAAATATACTTGACGTTCGGTACTATTTATTATTTGATATTTTTGATAATACTGCTCAATTGCGATCGCTTGTTCGGCGGTAGATAGCTGCACCAATGTAATCACTTTATCTATCAGTAGTTCGCGCCCTAACTGAGGTAGCATTTGATATTCCGCAAGCAAAGGTATCAATTCGGTAGGATTTATAACGCGATCGCCTAGTTGTAATATTAAAGACATAATTGTATTCAATCGATCGAGATTATAGTACCCAGTTATCTCCTAGTTATAACGGTAATAGCAAAAATACCTAAGCTAAAAATTAACAAACAATGATATTAATTGAAGTACATCAAAACTTATAGATTTAAAAGTCCGCCAGCCAAAATTTATGAACGAAGCTAGTGTATCGATAGTTGAATACGAAGATCGAGATCCAGAAACGGGAAGTTATATAGTCAAAAAGATACCCAGTGGTGAAACTATACTTGTACCCTCTGTTTCCAGCATATATATTTTGAAGCTAGAAAAGGGGCAAAAATTAATTTTCATTCAACCACCCGGATACCCAGAAGGCTATTTAGTCCCGCCTATTTAGCGCGATCGCTTAATATTTGGTGGAATAAGATGCTACTTCGGTTTTGGCTTTGTTCTGCTTGCGCCACCACCGATCTAAGGAAAAAATATTATATTGGCACGTTGCCAGCAAAATAAATAGCACAATTCCATACACAAGTTGGCTTCCGGCGGCTTGCCAATTTTGGACTGATGTTACTCCCATCATCAGCATTACCATCAAGCCAAAAGTCACAGCTAAAGCTAGGCGCGTAGCAAGTCCTAGAGTAATTAAAATACCTACAATTAATTCAATAATCGGTACGGCAAAAGCATTGATGCGTACCAAAGGTTCGGGAAAATACGAGCCTTCTAAGGTTTTAACAGTTTCTTCGACAAAGCCGGGAATGTTGCCAATGCGGGTAAAGCCATGATTGAAAAAATTAACCCCAAGCATCAATCGCAAGAATAAGTGAGCGAGGGCGAGATCGGTAGATTTAAAACCTGCATTTGATTTTTCTAGCATAATTAAGCCTCCAATAGTAATTATTTACGCTGCGGCGAATTGTTCGTAACTTTTGCTGGATGGGAAGATAAAATTAAGCGTACTGGGCGATCGCCTAACAAATAAGTTTGCAGCCAACTTAGCAATACAACTAACCGATTGCGCCATCCTGGTAAATAAACTAGATGAACCCCCAGCCACATTATCCAAGCTAAAAAACCTGTAAACTTCCACTGGCTAATTTTTCCTACTCCCGAATAACAGCCAACGATCGCTAATCTACCTTTATTAAAGTAACGAAATGGCTTGAGTTTTTGCCCGCGCAGTTGCCTAGTAAGGTTTCGAGCAACAGCTACGCCTTGCTGGAGAGCTTCTGGTGCAACACCGCTTAAGGGATCTAATTGTTCTACATAAGCCGCATCGCCAATAGCGTATACGTTGGGGTAATTAAGAGCTTGCAAGGTCGGGCTAACGCGCAATTTACCTTTAGCGGCAGTTAAAAGCTCATTGGCAGATTCTGGAATAGCGGCTTCTAAACCTACCGCCCAAATTGTTGTCGCCGTAGAAATTATTTGACTGTTACTAAGATAAACACCTGTGGCGGAAACTTGTTTAACTCGCGTTGCTAATCGGACATCCACTCCTAATTTTTGTAAATACTTTTGCGTATAACGCCCAAGCTGGGGGGGAAATTCTGGCAGCAAGCGATCGCTTGATTGCAATAAAATTAGTTTGACTTCGCGCACATTCAAATTAGGATATTCGCGGCAAAAGCGGCTGCGTAGCAACTCTACCAATGCCCCTACTACTTCTACTCCCGTTGCACCCCCGCCGACAATGGCAAAAGTAAGTAAGTGCTGGCGATGCTGGGGTTGAAGGCGCGATGCGGCTTCAAAACAAGCAAAAATATGATTTCTTAGCCTTACAGCTTCCGCTAACGTCCGCATAGGCAAGGCAATTTCTGCCGCTCCTAAAACTCCCAAATCCTGCGTTTGACTTCCGGTTGCCAAAACTAAATATTCGTACTGAATATCTAGTTTGTCGGTGCGGATAACTTGCAAAGAATAATCAATTTGTTCTACTTCCGCCATCAGAAAATGACTGTAGCGGGAGCGACGCAAAATAGCCCGCACTGGGTAAGCAATGTGTTCGGGTTCTATCTGTCCGGTTGCTACTTGGTATAGTAATGGCACAAAGGTATGGTAGTTATTGCGGTCAATAAGTAAAACTTCTAGTCCAGAACGAGCTAGAGATTTCGCCGCTTGCAGACCTCCAAACCCTGCACCAATTACTACAATCGGGAATTTTACCCGTGAGTGCGATCGCCCATAATCCACCATTGCTAGGAATCTCAAGTCAACTGGCTTCAATAGTACCCAAACTGCTCGAAACTTTCCGTTAAAATCAAACTATTTTGCCCGGTATCTATGCCAAATTTTTGAGCTTAAAATACACGCAATTAACCATACTAGCCCCGCCGCATATCCGGCGATAATATCAGTGGGCCAATGTACTCCCAAGTACAACCGACTAAAACCAATAGCTGTAACTAATAAAGTAGTTAGACTAATAATCCATAGTTGCTGGCGACGGTAGCGAGTTGCCAAAACATAACCAATAAAACCGTAAATTACCATCGATACCATCGCATGACCGCTAGGAAAGCTGTACTGTCCTACATCTACCACCCGATCCCATAAAGCTGGGCGATCGCGGCTAAATAGGTGTTTGAGCATTACATTTAAGCCAATTGCGCCGATAGCTGCGACGGCTAAAGTTGTAGCTTCCGATTGCTGCTTGCGCTGTAATAACCAAATGCCTAAGATCGAACAAATAATTAATAATACTAAAGGGTCGCCGATAGTGGTAATACCTAACATCACTATGTCTAGTAGTGGCGAGTGCCAACTTCTTACCGTCAGCAATATATTTGTATCAAAAGCAAAGCTTTCTGATTCTAAAACTTCTTCCGCAATCTGGGCAAACACCCATAAAGCAAATGCCGCTAATAATAAGCCGCCAATTCTAATTTTGAGTAAAAGGGAAAGTAGTTGCGATCGCACTATCTATATTTAAGTAAAGCTTTCCCAAACATTCGCCACTACATCGCTCAACCACTGACGCTGCTGCATATCGAGTAAACTATCATCGGCTAACAACTGCGCCGTTAGTTGCTCTAATGATTGCCCTTTGGCGCTGACAATTCTAATTACACCAGCGATCGCTGCGGCTACCATTTCTTCGTCAATGGGCTTTTGGTGGAGGGCGACAATTTCTTGGGGACTAGCGGGAATTGGGTAAAGCATGGCGTAACGTTAATAGTAGAAGTATTTTAATAAACTTGACTTAGTTGTAAACTTTTTTAAACAAATTCTCATTTATCTTGTAAGGGAAGTGTAGCGCAATCTGTAGCTTTGTCAACTCTGCCTTTCTAAGTAATTCACTAAGAGTTAAAATCGCCAAATGAAAGAAATCCTATATATAGAAATTCCTACACCTGAAACCGCTTGCGTGCGCCAGTGGTTGCACGAAGATTGGCTACCTCCAACGGGAGAAAAAGTCACTACTCCTGTAGGCGTGAGATTGCAGATAACCGAAAATACAAGCTCTACATCTGTTATTCCCCAAGAACTTTCAATTTTTACTTGGTCGGTACAACGCACGACTTATTTAAAAGTGTTTCGCTTAGGTGCAGTGTTCCCCAACGAGCAAAAGATCGTCGGTCAGTTGACAAATCAACTGCGCGTCAAGTTTCCCCAGCAGTATCCTGAACCACCAAGTATTGATTTAGCTACCCAGAATATTTTTGAAGCTTTAGCGCCGTATTACCCTTTAACAGCGAAGTATTTTCAAAAAATGCCCAACGGCGAAAAGGATCTCCAGCGCGTCTATTGGTGGGAACAGAGATGGCGCGAAGGAGTGCGTAAAGACGAGCAACCCAAGCAAGTAGTATTTGCGCGTCCAGGACAAACCGAGCAAAAACCTGAATACGATCTCATTTATGTTGGCGGTGCGTTGGGAGTAATTCACGCCGCAGTTATGGCACAGTTAGGCTATCGAGTACTATTGCTAGAACGCTTGCCCTTTGGCAAAATGAATCGAGAATGGAATATTTCGCGCTCAGAGTTGCAAAGCTTGATAGACCTGGGATTGCTATCTCCTAATGAAGCCGAAAGTGTTATTGCTAGAGAATATATTGACGGATTTAATAAATTTTTTGATGGGAATAATCCTAGTCACCTGAAATCGGCAGTATTGCATACTCCTACAGTATTAAATGTTTGTTTAGAATCAGAAAAATTGCTGCAATTATGCGGCGAAAAGCTCAAAGCTTTCGGTGGAGACATTTGGGATTTAACCGAGTTTGTGCAAGCAGAGGTTGATAAATCGCTTGTTACAGTCACCGTCAAAGATTTAAAAAACTTTACAGAACGAAAAGTAAGCGGGCGTTTATTAGTAGACGCGATGGGGACAGCTTCGCTGATCGCTTGGCAATTGAATGGTAAACGAGCTTTTGATAGCGTTTGTCCCACTGTAGGAGCGGTTGTTGCTAGTGGTTTTGAGCCTGGGGTATGGGATAGCGACTATGGAGACGTGCTAAATAGTCACGGCGATATTTCGCGGGGAAGACAGTTAATTTGGGAATTGTTTCCGGGAGGGGGAGAGGAATTAACTATTTACTTATTTCACTATCACCAAGTAAATAAGACTAATCCCGGCTCGTTGTTAGAAATGTACGAAGACTTTTTTACAATTTTGCCAGAGTATCGGCGCTGCGATGTAGATAAATTAGTGTGGAAAAAGCCAACATTTGGTTATATTCCAGGGCATTTTAGCAGTGGTAGTCGCGATCGCACGGTGGCGTTTGACAGGTTAATTGCGATCGGCGATGCGGCTTCTTTGCAGTCTCCTTTAGTATTTACAGGTTTTGGCTCGTTAATCCGCAATTTGGGACGTTTGACGGAGCTACTAGATACAGCTTTACAACACGATTTATTAAGCGCCAAGCACTTAAATCAAATTCGCGCCTATCAAAGTAATATTGCCGTAACTTGGCTATTTTCTAAAGGAATGATGGTGCCTACGGGACAGTATTTACCGCCGCAAAGAATCAACTCGATGCTTAATACATTTTTTGGGTTGTTAGCCGACGAACCCTTAGAAGTAGCCGACAATTTTATTAAGGACAGATTTACTTGGTTTACCTTCAATCGCTTGGCACTTAAAGCAGCATTTAAAAACCCCGCCTTGTTACCTTGGATTTGGGAATTAGCAGGAGCGAAAGATATTTGGCGTTGGCTGGGAAATTATTTAAACTTTGGCATTCATGCCTTGATTAGTGCCATCTTCGCCTCTTGGTTTCCCCAATTAGTTCGCCGCTTTCAACCAAGTATTGAACCTCGTTTTCCGGCTTTGTGGTTCAAATTACTCAACATTAGTTATGCGCTAACGGCGGGATTGGGACAACCTTATACAAATTTACGCGGCGCGGTGACACCGATAGATAAAAGGGAAGCAGAACTAAGTAGCCAAAACTTTAATTATTAGGGTTGGAGTTTAGCAGTGCCATTACTCTTTAGATAAACCAACATCCGTAAGATTTATACCCAAAGCATGAAAATTTTGACTGTAAAGACTACTGAAAATAGTACAGTCCTAGGTATCCTGGCTGGTAAGGCTGCACTTCTAGCTGCGGCGGAACCTACCCGCCGTACCTCAACTCTATCTGGGGGCAACCTCTATCGTGCCGTCAGGCAATATAGTTTTCCACAAAAAGGTACCATCCATATTAATGCTCCTTAGTTCACTGGCACCACTCAAGTCAGACTCGATCAAAATAGCACTACTCAAGTTAGATTGAAACAAATTAGCGCCCCTCAAACAAGCTTTGGTCAAGTTGGCGCTCTCCAGACAAGCTCTAGTCAAGTCAGCACCACCCAATTTAGCCTCTCTCAGGTTGGCTCCAGTCAGATCGGCACCCGTCAGATTAGTACTAATCAAATTAGCGCGATCCAATTTGGCACCAATCAAATTAGCACGGCTCAGATTGGCATCTTTCAGATAGGTTAAAGACAGATCAGCCCCTCTCAGGTTTATCCCCCTCAAGTCGGCTCCTTTAAGATTGCGGAATATCCCATCTCCACCTGGAGTACGATGCAAGTCAATTCCTGCAAAATTTCTCTCCCCAGCAGTATAAAGTCTAATCAACTCCTCAGCAGTTATCTCCATAACTCATTTCTTGAATCAATTCACACCTTAAACTCTACGCTTAATATTCAAGACGGTGCTACAGCTTACCTAATAAGTCCTCGAAGTTCTATAATCGATAGTATTGACAATTCAACGCCTGAAAAGTCGGATATATCGCGAGTTACGATCGCGTTAAGTTGATTTATTTCGGCACAAGCAAGTTGCACACCATCTTCAAAATCTTTAAGATTGCATTCTAAAGCCCGTTTAACAACGAGACTATCTACCGAACAAATTACTAATCCTGTTGAAAGTCTGGTAATTGCTTCAATTGCTTGTTGCCTTCCCTGAGCTTTTCTAACAATGTAAAAAATATTTGTGATTGTTGTTGCTGCAATAAATCCTTGGATTTTTGTTGTTTCAACCAGTTCAAAAAGTATTAAGGCTGATTCTACAAAAGGCTCTCTATTTAAAATTAAATCTAAAACAATGTTAGTATCAATTAAAACTTTCACTACTGATACTTATGCTGCAAATAATTTGTGTAATCTTCTTCAATTTCCTCGTCAGTTAAAGGTAATGAGGTGGATGCTGCAATTCCTCGCAGTCCTGTTAAAGTTCCTTTGGGGATTTGATTAGCTGGCGTGACTACCTGGGAAATAGACTGATTTTTTTGCTTAAGAAACTCTACAAAATCTAATACTTCGTTTACTTGCTCCGTTGGCATTGTTTTAACAATCGCGTAAATTTTTTCTGGTACTTCCATGTTTTTAACTTTTTCAGCATAAGTACAATCTATTCTAACTTTTCAAATCTTTTGGCAATCGTCCCCTATCCACCTCAACAACGTGGGCTGAAATGCGATCGCATTTAAAAGTAAAACATCAGGAGCGATCGCACTTTTGCAAACTATTTAAGATTGCGAGAACCTTTAGAAATTCGCTCTTGTTGTTCGGGAGTTAGCCAACTTGCTCTCGAAAACTGAGTTTGAGGCGGTAAGTACGTCCCGCGAGCAGGGCTATATTCTAGTATTTCCCCCGTTTCGATGTGATACATCCAACCGTGAAGCTCAATTTCGCCCTTATGCAATTTAGAATGAATCGCTGGATAAGTCCGCAAATTCTCTATCTGAGTCAGAACATTTTCCTCAATAGTTGCTTGCAATAATTGTTCGCCTTCATAATGCTGGTAATTGTCCTTAACCGTGCGGCGCGTGGCTTCCGTATGTTTGAGCCATTCGTAAACTAGGGGCATATCTGCCTCTAATTTATCCAACTTTAATAGCCCTTTCATTGCGCCACAGTGAGAGTGACCGCAAACGATAATTTCCTTAATTCCCAACGCTTGTACGGCATACTCCACCGCCGCGCCTTCTCCTCCATTTGCCGCACCGTAGGGCGGAATGATATTACCAGCATTGCGGATAATAAACATTTCCCCAGGTTCAGTTTGGGTAATTAAATTAGGATCGATTCGAGAATCCGAGCAAGTAATAAATAACACTCTTGGATGTTGCCCTTGGGAGAGCAACTCAAACATTTCCCGGTGAGTAGTTAGGTAATTTGTTTGAAAGCTATGTACGCCTTGAATTATCTTTTTCATCTTATTTATTTTTAACTATTTGCTTCCAATAATTGAGAAGTAACCAACCGATCCATCCACCCTTCTAAATAAACCTGATTAGCTTGTTGATGAGCCGGATCTTGACTATCCAAAGGGTAAGGCATTAATCCCAAAATAGCGGCAGTGGTGACGCAAAACATTGATTTTTGAAAACTAATACAAATTTGCACTCGCAAATCATCTTCTCCCCGACGGCTGCGATCGCGATAAAGATCGTGGATGTAATCTGGAAGATAATGGCGCATATCTTGCATGAGCAAAGTTGGTGGAATGCCCGAACCGCCAATGGGCAAGGGATCGGCGTACAGAGCGCCATAATCAAAGCGAGTTAAATCTGGCGAAATTTGATGCGCTTGGGCGTTGTAAGAAACAGTCCCCGAAAACGGCGTACCCCGAAAGAAAATTGCTTCTACATAAGGGACGGCGGTATCTGCTAAAAATGTTAATCCCGCAGATTCCGGGATAATGTCATAACGGCGATCGTTAAATTTGACAGAGTAAGTAATTGGTAAACTAGCCGCTTCCACTAAACCATTTTTAATATGATCTACAACTTGAGGAATCGATTGAATTTCACCTTTGTCAAACAAGTCGCTTAAATCTAAAAACATCGCACTCATTACCCGCCAAAACTGCCCCAGAGCGCTGTAATAAACTTGCTGGCGCACTTGTTCGGGCAAAAAGTCGGGGAAAAGTTGATGCAATCCTAGCATCAAGGGATTGCGCTTAAATCTGGCGGCGATTGCTTTTTGGCTATTTTCCCTAAATTCGGGGGAGTCTAAATACTTATCTAAACCGCCGCCGCCATGCCAAAGCATACCTTTCATGCAGTATTCGGCGTATTCGTAATTAATGCGATCGCCCCACCAATGTTTCAGCAACTTTTTTACGGAAATATCGCCATTAAAATACTTAAAAAAGGGAAAAAGCACTAAAAATTGATGCTCGGAAATGTATAGTAAATTCTTGTAGTAAGCTTCCAGCACAATACCGTAGCTTTTCAAGATGCCAACTACATCTAATACATTTTCTTTACTATCCTTTAATAAGGCTTCTCCAGTCTTTAGCCGTTCGATATACAAAGCTAAGGGATGACTAGATTTTGAGGTGGTGTGGATCATTGCTGGTACTCATTTAAAACGGTATGACGGCTAACAATCGCTGCGGGTGCAGGCATAATTGCTGTGGCGGAAAGTTTGGGGATGGATGATTCCATCCCAAACCTTTGCAAGAGAGTAGTTTCGCTCCAACGCAGCATCCAATTTGGTTGTAACCCAAATAGGACAATTGCTACTGCTAAAATCATTGCTGGGGTGCGATCGAACCAACCTACCGGGGGTAAATTTAGCACTTGGGTAGAAAGCCGACCAAAAAAGACGCGGTTAACTAATAGCAAAAAGTAAACGGCGGTTAAACCCGTACCAATCATACAAAGTAAAGTTTGGGTAGGAAAGACCGCAAAACTACTGCGAAATACCAAAAATTCTGAAATAAAACCGACCATTCCAGGTATCCCCGAACTTGCCATTACTCCCAGTACCATTAAGCTACCAATTAAAGGCAAACCGCGCTCTGGGTTCAATAAGCCGCGTAAAATATCTATGTTGCGAGTACCAGTTTTTTGATAAACTACGCCCACTAATAGAAACAATAAAGCCGAAATCAAGCCGTGACTGACCATTTGAAAAACGGCAGCTAATATACTTAATGGTGTAGCCG
>JAPJOW010000167.1 GCA_030826005.1 Aliterella sp. RAGGC_92 | reverse complement strand
GGTAAATGCAGACGATTTGCAAGACTATCGCCCAGGAATCGCCGCCGCCAAAGAAAGAGGAGCGCGAAGTCCTTTGGCGGAACTTGGCATTACAAAGCTTGAAGTTAGGCAAATATCGCAAATTTTAGGCTTATCTTGGTGGAATAAACCCGCTCAACCTTGTCTTAGCTCTCGTTTTCCTTATGGGGAAGAAATTACTATAGCTAAGTTGCAGCGCGTGGGGAGAGCGGAGATGTATTTGCGGAAGTTGGGGTTTAGTAATTTAAGAGTGCGATCGCTTGAAGATACGGCAAGAATTGAACTTGAACCCGCGCAAATTAAGGAGTTTGTAGCAAATTGCGACTTACAGGAAGTCGTGGCGGCTTTTCAAGCTTACGGTTTCACCTACGTAACTTTAGACTTAGAAGGCTTCCGCAGTGGCAAATTAAATCAAGTTTTAACTCCTGTATCGCTGCCAGTTTAGAGGATGTCTGAGAAGTATCAAATATCCTACATTCGCCCCCTAAATCCCCCAATTCTGGGAGACTTTGAGCCAATTTTCCCCCAAATTTGGGGGGCTAGGGGGGCAGTTCGGGTAGCATCCAACACTTTTAAGACAACCTCTTAGAGGAATAGAAATAAATGGGTTTTAAGTTAGATAAAATTATTCCTTGGGGGCGATCGCTAAACGAATATATCGGGATGTTTGATTTGACACTCGATGAACTTAATTTAGCAATTCTTGACTGTGCGGGTGGCCCGGCTAGTTTTAATGCTGACATGACGCGCCAAGGGTATAAAGTAATATCTTGCGATCCTATTTATCAATTTAGCGCTGATGAAATTGCTGGGCGGATTGAAGAAACTTACCAGACAGTTATTGATGGAGTAAAAACAAATTCAGCTAACTATGTTTGGCAAAATATTGAGTCCCCCGAACAAATGGGAATAATTAGAATGGAGGCAATGAATAAGTTTTTAGATGATTTTACTTTAGGATTAGAGCAAGGGCGTTATGTGTTAGATAAATTGCCTAATTTATCTTTTAAAGATAAACAGTTTGATTTAGCATTGTGTTCTCATTTGCTATTTACTTACTCAGACCATTTGTCCAAAGACTTTCACTTAAATTCTATTAAGGAATTATGCCGAGTTGCCAAACAAGTACGCATATTTCCTTTATTAAATGTTTCGGGAGAGCGAGCGAGCTTACTTTTGCCAGTAATAGAGGAATTGCAACAAAGCGGTTATAGAGCAGAAATTAAACAAGTTAATTACGAGTTTCAAAAAGGTGGAAATCAATTGTTAAGCGTAAGTTTATAGATAAGTAATGACTCAAACTATTTGGATTGCTAGACACGCCAACCGCTTAGACTTTGTAAACCCCGATTGGTTTCTTACGGCTGAAAGACGCTACGATCCCCCACTTTCTGATGATGGCATGGTGCAAGCATCGCAACTTGCTAATCGCTTAAAAAACGAAAAAATTACAGCTATTTTCTCCTCGCCATTTTTACGCACAATCCAAACAGCAAATCAAGTAGCAGAAGTTTTAGATTTACCGATCAAACTCGAATCGGGACTAAGCGAATGGTTAAACCCAGAGTGGATGAGCGAAAACCCGGAAAAAATGCCAATAGAAGACTTAATCGCTCTATTTCCTCGGATCGATCCTAACTATACTTCTCGCGTTATTGCTCAGTATCCCGAAGTTGGAAAAACAGCTTTTTTGCGCGCGGGGGAAACAGCAAAAAAACTGGCGGCGGAGTTTTCTGAAGATATATTGTTAGTAGGACACGGTGCATCGGTACTCGGTGCGACAATAGGATTAGTTGGAGAAGTTGCTGAAACTGAAATTAAAGCGGCGTTGTGTTGCTTGATTAAAGTTGTGCGCGGCGAGGTGCAGTGGGTGTTGGAGTTAAATGGAGATACCTCCCACCTTGCCCAAGTAGAAGAAGTAATCCGGTTTAATTAAAATTCATGAACTTATTACTGGCAGGAGATATAGGCGGGACTAAAACTGTTTTGCGGCTAGTCGAAGCCTCAGACAAATCAATTTTGCTGACTTTGTATGAGGAGCGTTACCGCAGCCGCGATTTTACTGATTTAGTGCCAATGGTGCAGCAGTTTCTCGCTACTGCATCCCAAAAATTAGGGGACTCGTCGCCACCAGGGAGAGCGTGTTTTGCGATCGCAGGCCCTGTAATTAATAACAGTGTTAAGCTGACTAATTTGGCTTGGTTTTTGGATGCCAAACGGCTAGAAGAAGAATTAGGGATCGAGCGCGTTAGTTTAATTAATGACTTTGAAGCTGTGGGACATGGCATCTTGGGTTTAGATGCGTCAGACTTGTATTCTTTGCAAAGTGGTAATTTACAGCCAATTGCGCCTATTGCCGTAATTGGTGCAGGGACGGGTTTAGGGGAAGGTTTTTTAATTCAAAATGGCGATAGTTACCGGGTTTTTGCCTCCGAAGGCGGACACGCGGATTTTGCGCCCCGCTCTGAATTAGAATTTCAATTATTGAGATACTTGCTAGATAAGCACGATATTCAAAGCGTTTCTATAGAGCGGGTAGTTTCCGGTCAAGGTATTATTGCAATTTATCAGTTTTTGCGCGATTGGCATTTTGCCAGCGAGTCCCCAAGTATCGGACAAATAGTGAGAACTTGGGAAGAAGAAGCAGGTAAAGGAGAAAGAAGCGTCGATCCGGCGGCGGCTATTGCTTCGGCGGCGTTAGAAAAGCGCGATCGCATTTGCGAACAAGCTATGCAAATTTTTGTAGAGGCTTACGGTGCGGAGGCGGGAAATTTGGCTTTGAAGTTGTTGCCTTACGGGGGTTTGTATGTGGCTGGGGGGATCGCGGCTAAGATTTTACCTTTGTTAGAAGATGGTTCTTTTCTTCATGCTTTTACTCATAAAGGGCGAGTGAGTTCGTTACTTAAAAGCGTCCCCGTATACATTATTCTCAACCCCCAAGTAGGTCTAATTGGGGCCGCAATGAATGCGGTCAAGTTGTCATAATTGTTAGCTAGAGTATTGGCTGCGAAATTGATTGACTACTCGATCGAGTCCCACAGAATGAGAGGCTTTGAAAAGTAGGCGATCGCCACTTTGGACAAAGTCCCCTAGTCGCTTGACTAAATCTGCATGAGTTGCAAAGCATTCCGCCGGAAGCGGGGCGGCGGCAGAAGCGATCGCTTGGGCATCCTCGCTATCAACTAAAACCATTAAAGCGTCTAAGTTTAGCTCTTTTGCTTTTGCTCCTACTTGGGTGTGAAATTCTTTCGAGCGATCGCCTAATTCTTTCATTGCGCCTAATACGGCTATGCGTCTATTTCCGCTTGTTTGGGCGAGCAGTTGCAAGGAAGCAAGCATTGATTCGAGTCCTGCATTATAGGTTTCGTCTAAAAGCACGACATCCCCTGCTAATTCATAACGCTGACTTCTGCCCGCAGGCATATTAACGGTTAATGCGTCTATTTGCGTCCAATCAATTTTTAAGGCTTCGGCGACGGCTAAGGCAGCTAAAAAATTAGAGGCGTTGTGCGTCCCTAAGAGGGGTAGAGGTAAGGTTTTTTGACGCACGCTAAGGGTTTCGTTATCGAGCAATTGTCCTTGCAATTCGCCGTTTTCTAAGCCATAGCTGATAGTTTTACCTTGCCAAAATTGGGCAGAAGTCGTCATTAAGCGTTGATTGTCGGCGTTGAGAATAGCAATACTATCCTTTGGCATTTGAGCTAGTAGTTCGCACTTAGCACGAGAAATCGCCTCAACCGATCCTAACCTGCCGATATGCGCTGTCCCTACATTTGTAATTACTCCAATTGTCGGACGAGTTATTTGAGTTAATAAAGCAATTTCTCCAGAAGCACGCATTGCCATTTCAATTACAGCAAATTGATGTTCGTTGCCTAGTTCTAGTAAGGTTTTGGGTACGCCTATTTCGTTGTTGTAATTTGCTTTAGTTTTCAGGACTTTGCCTTGGGTTTCTAAAACTGCGGCAATTAATTCTTTAGTGGTAGTTTTACCTACTGAACCTGTGATGCCAATTACCGGAATGGAAAATTGCGATCGCCACCATTGAGCAATTTGTTGGTATGCCTGGAGGGTATCGTTTACTTGTAATAGTGGTAAATCCGCGTGCTTAAAGTCTTTTGTGACAATTGCCGCGATCGCTCCCTTGGCGATCGCTGTCTCTACAAATTCATGCCCATCAAAATTTTCGCCCCGTAAAGCAACAAATACATCTCCCGGCTGAATAGTACGGGTATCGGTGGTAATATTGGCAAAAGTTTTTAAAGCAGCGTCAGATAAATTAATAGACTTAGCTGCTAAAACTTCTGTAAGTTGGCGAATAGTGGCACTACAAGGCATACTTCGGGTTAAAAAAAATTCCTAATTTCCTCGTGTTATTGTCTCAGGAATTTGACCCTTTACACCTGTTTAATAGGGCATTGCTGAATTTAGATACGATCGTCCTTTGCAGCAATCCACCCTTTTCTTTTTCACCTTGTCACCTTGTCTACTCTCTTTTATCCCTCGGTTCAACAACAGCTTTAATAATCTAACAAACTGGGATAAAGACCTTAGCGGGCTGGTTTAATAGTAGTTTGCCTTCGGCATTTACACTCATATCTTTGCCGGGGATAAACCCTTTAGCAGTTAAATATTTGTATATTGTTACGGTGGTAATTTTTCTTACTTCCTGGACGATTTCTACAGGAATCATGTGTTCTATTGCCCAAAGTATTGCTTCGGTATCAAACCACATCAATCGTTCGATACTAACAATTACTAAACCTGCTACTTCTTCTATCGGTAGCTGCATTCTCAGATACGCGATTATTTCTTGACCGATTGCTCGGTTGCGAGTCATCATTGCTCTGGCTATTTTTGCGATCTCTAGGTCTACCTGTAAGCAGTTCATGTTGGGCATAGATTCAGCTTCCTTGTTTTGAAGGGTAATGCCCTGCTTTGAGTATCTTCTCAATTGCAGTTCTGCTAAGTATATCTAAAGATTGGACAAAATCTACCTCCGGGAAGATGCGGAATATTTGAGGGACTGAGACTTGGACTAGGAAAAATTACTTATAGGTTGAGTTAGCGATTAATTAAACCACTTAGTTTTAAACGGATTAGGATCGCCTTGTTCGATGATTTCAATTACCGATAAACCAATATAAGAAGTTGCAATTAGTAGGACTATGGAGAGGAGATAAGCGTTGGTAATCATTCTTAGCGCTGTTTCCATCAAAATGTAAGTAGTCATTGCTTGGTGTTCTCGCTTGCGTATGCTGTAGCTGGTGTTACTATATTTCTCCACGATGTAACTATTAAATTCCACCGAGAAATCACTCAACTTCAGCTTCGTAACAATATATTACACCCGTAGTTGCACGGGGCAACAATAAAAAGAGACATTTTTAAGCTAGGCACTGTTCCACTGTAGCTACTACCGATTGGGATAGCGCCTCTAAGTCGTAGCCTCCTTCAAGTCCGAACACAGTTTTACGAGTCAGTTGCAAGCAGTACTTTGTCAAGATTTTGTAATCCTGGGGCTGCAAATCGATATTTGCTAAAGGATCGGCAGCATTTGCATCGTAACCAGCGCTAACGATTAATAAATCAATTTGAAAGTTAGTGAAAAAAGGGATTATGGCTTGGGCAAAAAGCGGTTGGTAGACAGAAATTGTGCTACCTGCAACTAGGGGGAGATTGAGAACATTTTTGTACTCTCCACGCTCAGAAGCGCTACCTGTACCGGGGTAAAAAGGAAATTGATGTAAAGAACAGTAGGCAATTTGGGGATTATTTTCAACGATCGCCTGCGTACCATTACCGTGATGTACGTCCCAGTCTAGGATGCCAACTTTATCGATTCCCGGTTGTTTGAGGGCGTAGTTAGCAGCGATCGCGGCGTTGGAAAATAAGCAAAAACCCATACCTTGACTTTTTTCGGCATGATGACCGGGAGGACGTGCTAATACAAAAGCTGGGTTATTGGTAGTAAGGACGCTATCTACTCCATCTAGCCACGCACTAACCGCAAGCAACGCCACATCGTAACTAGCGGGGGAAACCGGAGTATCGGGATCGAGATAGCCGCCGCCACTCCTGGCTAAATGCTCGATCGCGTTGATATGTGCGGCGGTGTGGACTTTATTTATAGAAGTTGTAACTCGTTCATCTACTGGAGTAGGCGATTTCCACTCTAGTTGATGGGCAAAATTGGCAGATTTGAGGGCTGAAGCGATCGCCATTAATCGTTCGGGTTTTTCGGGGTGAAACCTACCAGTTTTGTGTTTGAGAAATTCATCGGAGTAGATGATTGGCAGCATAGAACGTAACAAATTAGGTGCTTTTAACGTTATAGCGTTGGGCAAGGATAAATTCAGCAACTTCCAAGTCTACGGGAGTAGTGATTTTTAAGTTCGTTTCTTCCCCTTCAACTATTTGCACGGGTAAGCCGCACCTTTCAAATAAAGCCGCGTCGTCTGTAACTTCCCAGCCTTGAATTAAACCTCGCTCGTGGCATTGTTTCAGTAGCTTGACATCAAACGCTTGAGGAGTTTGGGCTGCCCATAATTGCCGCCTGTCGGGAGTACTTTGAACGATTTTGTTTTCATCTACTATTTTGATTGTATCTTTTACAGTTACCGCCGCGATTAATCCTTGACAATGAGCGATCGCACTGGCGCACCGATCTAGTAATTCGGGTGTAGCCAAGCACCGAGCGCCATCGTGAATTAATACTCTTTCTGCGGTAGCTGGTAGCGCCTGCAAGCCGTTATAAACTGATTCTTGCCGTGTTGTACCGCCATAGATTATCTCTACCTTTTTAGTCACTGATAGCCCGGCTAATATTTCTTTGATATATTCTTCATCGCTTTTTTGAGCGATGATGCCGAGCCAATGAATGCTCCGCGCAGATTCGGCAGCTAGTATAGTCCAGGTAAGTAGAGGTTTAGAGCGCAAGGTTAAGAGTAACTTGTTGCGGCTTGTTCCCATGCGTCGCCCCATTCCGGCGGCGGGAATTAATAAATACATTTTTTTGATTGCAGACAATTTATATCTATTGTTTCAAATAAGTAGCAGTTCTCCTAGAATGGGGAGCGAGTAATAGTAAAGAAATATTATGCGAATAGTAGCCTTAGTGCCTGGCAAAATTGGCGATCAAATTTTATTTTTCCCCACCCTGGACGCTTTAAAAAGAGCTTATCCCGACGCGCAAATAGATGTAGTCGTCGAACCGAGCGCCAAAGCTGCCTATCGAGTGTGTAAATCTGTCACTGATGCGATCGCGTTTGACTTTAAAGATCGCAACAGTCTAGCTGACTGGGGTAATTTAATTGGTTTACTGCGCGATCGCGAATACGATATTGCTATTTCTCCTCAATCGCAATTTGTATTAAATCTATTATTGTGGCTTACAGGTATTCCTACTCGTGTTGGCTATAAAGGCAATGGCTCGGTTTTTTTAACTGATACTATTCTATTGACGGCACAACAACCTGGGGCTAAGTATCGCGATTTGCTGCAAGGGTTGGGTATAAATTCCCCGCTTCCCGAACTAAGTATCAATGTCCCTGCTTCAGATATTACTTGGTCTGAAAAAGAACAACAAAGTTTAGGCGTTAGCGAAAGCGGCTACGTGGCAATTTACGATCCTCAGTCTGCGGGCGGTGAATCGACTTACCCTGCTGCTGCTTGGCGGCAAATTATCCAATCTTTACGGGAAAAACAACCTAATTTACCTGTAGTAATTATTAAAGATGCGGATAACGAGCTTTTTGTCAAGTCAATGCTGACATCTTTTCCCGATCTTAAAGTCACGTTTCCCGAAGATATGGGTAAATTAGCAGCTACGATCGCCTCTGCCAACTTGCTAATTTGTACTGATAGCGCGGCGATGTATATAGCTTTAGCCGTTCAAACTTATACTGTTGCTTTAGTTGAAACGGATCGAGGGTTAAAAAGCGATCGCTTAGTTGAAGTTACTTCTCCTACAGGCAAAATAACGGATATTTCTCCCCAAACGGTGATGGGGCGTATTTGGGGAAAATAGTACGGGTAGCTGTTTTAAAGTAACTCGATAACAAAAAAACCCCTAAAGTTATATTTAGGGGTAAAAAGTGCGATCGCGCTTGATTACTTCACGAATAAATTTGCTTTTTTAGTCCGTTTCAATTGTACGGCGGCACCTAAACCAACAAGTGCTAAAACTCCGAGGGTTGAAGATGGTTCGGGAACTGCCTGAATTTGACCGCGAATTTCCCCAGTGGGAAACGCTGTTGTATGAATGTTGAAATAAAGATTGCCATTTGCCAATTCTTGAGCAAAAGCATCGGTTAAGGGCTTGGTAGCGTCGTCAAACCGCCAATCTCCGGTAATTGTCCCGCTAGTAGTTCCAGCAAAACTGCTGGCGTTATCGAGATCGTGAATAATCGGGCCATTTACGCCAATTGCACCGATGTGAATATGAGCAAAAGGTCTAGCGATCGCCCCTGTTAAACCAGAATAGTCAATTTGATAGGTAAATACACTATTACCACCCGCATCGTTGCTGCTTAAAGTACCTGTAGCCGTACCTATAGCTGGAGTATCAACATCTGGATTTTCTTGGACTCCAGTAAGTATGCTTGTAAATGACACAGTAGCGGCATTAGCTGCCAATGGAACAAATGATGCAAATGTTGCACTAAGTAATGTTGCAGCCCACAAATTCCGCATAGATTTCCTTCAATGTTTTGTAACTGATAAGTTCGCTTAAAAGCCTTTCAAGCAAGACTTTTATAGAATTTATTAACTATTCCGCCCTTATCATCCAACTATGCTTTTATTCTGTAATCGTCCGTAAGAAGGAAATTACGGTTATGCGGTGTATCAAAATTAATAAGCGATCCTACGGGTATAACTTGATTTAATGGGAGTTGTAGTAAGTTTTTGCAATTACCTCTAGTTGGCTAAGGAATACGCTACATCTCTAGCAAATGGATCGGCTAAATGCGCCCATTCTGCTTGGGGGACATCTACACCTAATTCAATGACATGGCGATCGGGATCTACCACGTAAAACGATCGCATAATTGTATGGTCAACGGTTCCTAAAACTGTCACTCCAAAAGATTTACAGCGATCGTGTAATTCAGCTAAAGCCTGTTCGTCTGACACATTAAAACAAAGATGAAATAATCCTGTTTGCTGCTTTGACGGTGCTGTTGCCTGACTGCCTAATTCTACTAAAGCTAGGTCGTGGTGGTGGTTTCCGGCGCTGTAAAACCACATTCTGCCCCGTTCGCCAACTTTTTGCATCCCTAATATTTCGCGGTAAAAATAGTCGCTACTTTCTAAATTCTGTACTTTTAAAACAACGTGGTTAATTCCTTGTAAAGCCATAGTGTTAATGCCTATCTAAACTAATTCGCCCTGCACCATACTGAACAATCATTAGCAATCCGCCGAAAATGGCAAGATTTTTCATAAACGCAATTTGCTGCATTTGGTCGGCAAAATTGGTATGGAAAATTAAGGTTGCTGGGATGAGAAAAAGTGCTAAAGCGATCGCACCCCAACGCGCTTTATAACCTAGCAGTACCGATAACCCGCCTCCTACTTCAACTACTACTGTTGCCAA
>JAPJOW010000166.1 GCA_030826005.1 Aliterella sp. RAGGC_92 | reverse complement strand
AGATTTAACTCAACAAAAATGTACTGCTTGTCATAAAGATGCACCCCGCGTTACTGAGGCAGATATAACCGAACTTAAACCACAAATTCCCGATTGGCAAATAATTGAAGTAGACGGAGAATCACGGTTAGAACGAATTTATAAATTTCCTAATTTTGTCAGTGCGATCGCATTTACAAACAAAGTAGGCGAAGCCGCCGAAGCTGAAGGACATCACCCCGCTTTACTTACTGAATGGGGAAAAGTAACCGTCACTTGGTGGACTCATGCCATTAATGGCTTGCACCGCAATGATTTTATTATGGCGGCAAAAACTGACCAAATCGCTAGTTAAGACATATTGGCGATCGCGCGATCGATAAGAGCGGACATTTTTTCGCGATCTTCGGCAGAAATACCCCCCATTGCTTTTTCGCGCAACTCTACAGCAATGGGGGGTAAAACATTTTCAAGTTCTCTCCCTGCGTCGGTAAGCCAAATTCGCCAAATGCGGCGATCGCGCGGATCTCTTTCCCGGCGAATCAATTGTCGTTCTTCCATGCGATCGAGTACCCCGGTTAAAGTACCGCCTACTTGCTGCAATTTGTCGCCAATACTTGAAGTTGGTAAACCATCTTCTATCCACAAACAGCACAATACTAACCAATGAAAAGGAGTCAAACCAAAAGGTTCTAATCGTTCGGAAAAAGCACGAGTCAATAGCTGCGATAGCAATTTAATTCGATAACCCATGTTATATGGCGCTAAAACTTGCTGCCACTGACATATAGTTTGCTCAACAGGCGTAGAAGGCATTTCCAAAATTACTTAGTACACTTATTATTTTAAATTGATTTTTCTTCGCCAGCCTTCCCTAATCGAGCTTAGTAAATTTACAGTTCGTAATTTTTTCTAAACTAGAAAGAGTAAAGCTAATCGTTACCTCATAATAATGCCCCTGCGCCCGGATCAACGTACCAAATTAGACAATACCGACGATCGCCAGTTTTATGCCTATCCGCGACTGGTGACTCACGTAGATGAAGGTTTTATTCGCCAACTCACCGACTTGTACAGAGAAAGGTTAAAGCCTGACACCTACATATTAGATATGATGAGCAGTTGGGTATCGCATTTACCCGATGAGATGAAATTTGCGCGCGTAGAAGGACACGGACTTAATGGCGAAGAATTAGCCAAAAATCCCCGTTTAGATAGCTATGTAGTTCAAGACTTGAACGCCGATCCCAAGCTACCTTTTACTGATAATCGCTTTGACGCGGTGCTTAACTGCGTTTCCGTGCAGTATTTGCAGTACCCAGAAGCCGTATTTGCAGAAATTTACCGCATTCTTAAACCGGGTGGAGTCGCGATATTTAGCTTTTCTAACCGGATGTTTTACGACAAAGCAATTCAAGCTTGGCGAGAAGGATCGGAAAGTAGCCGCGTAGAGTTAGTTAAAAGTTATTTCCAATCTGTACCTGGATTTAGCACGCCAGAAGTAATTAGCCGTCAAGCAACTGCGCCTAATTTCCTCCAGTGGTTAGGTGCAGGAGGCGGCGATCCTTTCTATGCTGTAGTTGCATACCGCAGTTAATTAAAACAATTGTAGTAAAAGATAAATATTGTCGAAATAACGGCAATAATCGCCCTAATAAGCATTCAGGAGGCAAATAATGATAGTTCGTAATGCCCGTAGAGTTATAGCGGCTTTGTTGGTTTCGGTAATGCTGCTAGTAACAGCTTGTGCAACTGAAGCGCCTTCGCGTTTTGACCAAGCACAGCAAGAAAGCACCCAGAAAAAAACTGGTTTAGCCGTTGCTAAAGATGCAACTCAAGGGAGCAGTTTTAATAAATTTTTCCCACCTACTCAAGCAGGCTTTGAGCGAGTTTATACCCAAGAGAAAAAAGGCTTCGCGGAAGCTAAGTTAAAAAAAGGTGGTAAAGACGTAGCTGTAATGTCTATTTCCGATACCCAAGGGACTACTGGTGGCGCGAATCCTACCGCCAAGTTTCAAAATAGCAATCTAACAATTGGTGGCTATCCCGCCGTTACTCAGGGTAAAAATAGCACGGCGCTGTTAGTTGGCGATCGCTACCAAGTCAAAATATCCTCTCGCGATGCGTCCTTTACAGAGAGCGATCGCGAAGCTTGGTTAAAAAAGTTTAACCTCAGAGGAATTGAAAAGCTGTAGTAGCGACATTAACCCCTGATATTTAGTAAAAAATTGGAGATCGATGTGAGTAAAGCAATTTTTGAATTGGTTGATGAATTACCAACAAGTAACTTAACTGTTTCCATGTTGCGGAGTCTTGACTTTGTTGTACCGGGAGAATGGAATAACTTAGTTGGCTTTGAAAATACAATTCGTCATGTAACTGGCGAAACTGACGAAAGTTTGATTCAACAAATTGGCGAAAGAGCGATTTTTCTCTACAACGACAGATCCCAAGGCTACCAAAGAGCAATGTGGCTATATCAAACTGTAGATCGTACCGACAAAGCTTTGGGTGCAGCAGCTTTAGCTAATAAAGTTGGCGAATCTGTCCCGCTTTTAGGTTTTTTAAACAAACTTACTCCCAAAGCTGACAAAGCCCAAACTATCGATTTGACGCTCAAATTAGTGGCAGAATTAGTTGCTTTTTGTCAAATTAACGGTATTCCCGGCGATAGTATCGGCGATTTTGTTGGCTCTTTAGCCGATTATAGTGGCGAATCGCTGATGCGGATGGTGGCTTTAGTTTGCGTCGATGGTTTAATTCCGCTAGGCCCGGATTTTATCAACAAAGTACAATCCAATTTAGGTCAAACAACACCGCAGGATTTAGAAAAAAGCACAACTTTTCAAAGTATCAACAGTGAAATTCCTGGTGGTAATTCTGCCGGAAAACTAAACTTTATCAATCAAAGTTTTGACTCGGTAAAAGGTTGGATGAGCGGCTTAGTTACTTCGCACAATTTGACACCGCAAAAAGTTGTCGGTAACTTGCAAAAATTTGTTCAAGTTGCGGACGATAAGTTGGATTATTTAGCAGCATTTATTGATGTTAGTACCAATTATTACGAACACACTGGTACTCAAACTTTGGCGCGGCGCTTAATTGAAAGAGCGGTAGCTGAAATTTAAGCTTAAGTGAGTAATTTTTTGCCCCCTACCCCCCAACCTTGGGGGAATTAAATATTTTAGTCCCCCAGAATTGGGGGATTTAGAGGGCATTCTTAGACTTATATAAGAAGTCTATTTACCTTCCCCTGCTCAAAAATATTCTCCCCCCTTTTTAAGGGGGGTTGGGGGGGATCTCCTCGCAGAAAATCTTTACTTTCCAGTCTTTTCCTTACTATCAAATTCTGCTAGTATTCTTTCCGATTCAGTGCATATTTTAGCGTGACAATTGCCATTACTAGCAAGTAAACCACCCCATTGATTTACATCGCCTTGATTGTATTTTAAAGGCGTACCATCAAAATGAGTAAATTGTCCGCCAGCTTCAGTTAAAATTAATTCTGGCGCTGCCATATCCCAGTCTTTAGGCGCAGATTTACCAGAAAGAGAAATATATATATCTGCTTTTTGTTCGATAATCGTAGCAATTTTACAACCTACACTACCTACATATTGCCGCTCTTTACACGGCAAAGTTTGCAACAAATAATTTAATCTTTCATCTCTATGAGTGCGGCTGACAACTAAAGTTAAGTCTTCAATTAAGCTCCGCTTGGAAACTTTTATTGGCGCGATTTGTCCGTCAATAGTTTCTACAAAAGTACCGTTGCCTAGGGTAGCATAATATAATTTTTCTGCTTCAGGATAGGCAACTATTGCAAGTACGGGGCGATGCTCTTTAACTAAAGCAATATGAATTGCATATTCTCCAGTTTTATCAATAAAATCTCGCGTTCCATCCAAGGGATCGATAATCCAGACATAAGATTGCTCTAATTGCTTTGACTGCAATTTGTAAGTTTCTTCACTGATGTAGCCAAAATTTTCTTCACCTAAATTAGTTTTCAATCTATCTAAAATGTAGTGATTGACTGCAATATCCGCCGCCGTAACTGGGCCATCTTTTTTGTTTTGAATATCTAAATTGCCCTCGTTAATTTCGCCGTGATAATAAGAGCGCAAAAGGTACGATGCACCCCAACCAATAGAACGAGCGAGTTCTAAAATTTCTGATAGTTCCTTCATTATTTATCCTTTAATATCCATCCAACGCCGAGTGCCGAAAGCTTGACAAGAATTTGCCGCAATTAAAGCGGCATCTAACAAAGCATCAGCAAAACTTTTAAACAATATAAAATGACAAAAAGCCCCGTGAAAAATATCCCCAGTACCTAAAGTATCAACAATATTTTTAACCGGAGGAACGTCTATAGTCCAAATTTTACTATTACTCAAGTATTGTATCGGTTGTTCGCCATGAGTAATCGCAATATAGGGAATACCAAAAGATGACAAATAAGCAAATACTTGTTCGCTATTAGTACAGTTAGGGGGATAAAAATTAGCCGAACAAATTGCGTAATCAACATGGGGTAAAATACTTTCAAATCCTGGCTTCCAACTACCGCCATCAATTACTACAGGAATATTTTTTGTTTTAGCTTCCTGTGCGATCGCATTTCCTACCGCCATTTGATGCCCATCAATCAACACAATATTACTCTGACTCAAAATGTTGGCGGGCAAATTTTTGTTATCTACTTGAGTTTTCACGGCGTTAATTGAAACTACGGCTCTTTCGCCCGTTCCTTGAGTGATAATAACAGAAGATACAGGCGGCAAGTGAGTAGTAGTTGAGGCAAGATCGCTTAATTGTACGTTGTAACTTGCCAAATCTGCCTTCACAAGTTCGGTAATGGGATGAGTCCCGACTACACCTAGTAAATTTGCTTTGTTGCCTAAGTAGCTAAAAGTTACGGCGGCATTTGTCGCCGGGCCACCCGCACAAACCGTATAATCGGAAGCAACAATTTTTTGGTTGCTTTGAGGCGCGCCAGTAGCTAAGTAAACAAAGTCTAAAGTTACTAACCCAACAAATAATCCGCCAATAGTGCGATCGCTATTCATTTTAAAATCATGCCTACCGAACCCCAACCAGGAACACTGTACATAGTTGGTACGCCCATAGGCAACCTAGAAGATATCACCTATCGCGCCGTGCGAGTTTTGCAAAATGTAGACTTAATTGCGGCGGAAGACACCCGCCATACAGGGAAGTTATTACATCATTTTCAAGCAAAAGCACCGCAAATTAGCTACCACGACCACAACCGCCACAGTCGCCATAGCGAAATATTAGAACATTTAACGGCAGGAAAAGCGATCGCTTTAGTGACCGATGCCGGAATGCCAGGAATTTCCGATCCAGGTTATGAATTAGTAGTTGCTTGTATTGAAGCTAATATTCCTGTCGTCCCCATTCCTGGGGTTAGTGCGGTAACGACAGCAGTTAGTACGGCGGGTTTACCAACAGATAGGTTTGTTTTTGAGGGATTTTTGCCTGTAAAAGGACAAGAAAGGCAAAGGCGCTTAGATGCTTTAGCTTCTGAAGTACGGACAATAATTATTTACGAGTCTCCCCACCGCTTGCAACAAACGGTTAAGGATTTAGCCAAAGTATTAGGATTAGAACGAAAAATTGTTTTAGCGCGGGAATTAACTAAATTGTATGAAGAATTTTGGCGGGGAAGCTTAGAAGAAGCGGCTTCTCAACTAAAAAATCGCGAACCTCAAGGAGAATACACTTTAGTTGTAGCAGGTACACCCGCCGCTTTACCCTACCTTTCGGCGGTGGAAATTGAAACCCAATTAAAAACCATAATGCAAGGCGGAGTATCTAGATCCCAAGCCAGCCGTCAACTTGCAAACATTACCTCTCACTCCCGCCGCGAGTTATATCAAATTGCTTTAAATATTGTTCTTGATGAAACTCTAACAGAAACTTAGTCAAATCTTTATATATAACTTCATATTTCTTTTATAAAGTTAAGAAATTAAACGCTTAACTGCAAATATTTGACGATCGCTGTAGGTTTTTACCTAAAGCAAAGCCTGAGCTAAAACAACAGTTTTTGGCTCTCAGAAGTACAGAAACTTTTGTTGAGGATTTGCTCAAGTTAAGGCACTCGCAATTGATACTTAATTTTAAGGGAGGATTAATGAACAAGCATTTTTGCAACTTGCGTCAGGTTTTATTTACAAGTACAGTTTCGGGAATTTTACTATTTCAATCAAGCACCGCCCAGGCAGCTACTTTGTGGAATACCCTAGAAGCTAACTCTGCGATCGCTTTTTCGTCTCAGTTAGATACTCCTACAGAAACCGCCGATGACTTTACGGTTACTGGTGAAGGCTTCACCGTGACCAATGTAAGTTTTTTGGGACTTTTCTCCGACGAACACGCAACAATCGATGAAATTGATTTAGCGTTTTATCAAGTGTTTCCAGGGTCTTCAGACTTAACTCGCACGCCCGCTACAGTCCGCACTAACGGGCCAGAGGATGTAGAGTTTGCGGCTTTCGGTACGGCGGACAATCAAATTTCTTACAAAACTACAGATTTAGGTCAATTTACTGTTGACCAGACAATAGTTGGTGGTTCGGGTGCTAACGCGCCTGGATTAGGTAGCGGCGTATTAGTAGATGAACCATTAACTGGCTATCTCAAGCAGATAGACGTAGAGTTGATTACTCCCCTGACTCTTGCGCCCCAATCAGTATTTTTAGTAGCGGCGGTCGATCCCTCCGCCGGAGATTATTATTGGGTAGCAGGCGATCGCCCGCCCGCTACTCCTAGCCCTGTACCTACAGGTACATTAGATCGGCAAGCTTGGTTTCGGACTAACGAACCTTTTGATAATGCTCTTGAACCCGATTGGGTAAGAGTTTCTGACGTAATCAATCAAGAAGATGGCACGTTAAATCCTGGATTTAATACCGCATTTTCAATCAGTGGCGAACCCGTTCCCGAACCTTCAGAGATTATTGGGACTTTAGCATTTACCGCTATAGGCGCAGGTTTGGGACTAAAACGCAAGTTACGTAACAAGCAAAGTTTAGTATAAATTGCTAGGTTGTTGCGGTTGTCATAAGTAGCGCGATCGCTTTTATCTGTCGATAGAGGCGATCGCGCTATTTTTGATTTAGGATGGCTATACAAGTTGAAAAACAAATAATTTTAACGGGTTGCTATTACTCCTCTTTCGCTGTAAGTGGTGCTTTAAAAGTAGAAAATTCGCAAATAGAATTGAACGCGCAATACCGACAGTGATTGCCAGGATTGGGCGGAAAAATATTACTAAAATTAACGGGCTTTTGTTCGTAACGGCGTAAATCTTGCTGATGTTTTTGAGCGACTTGGGCTAATTGATTTTCAATTGTATCTAATTGATTGGAATCAACCCTAATTAAAACAGACTTTTTACAGTGTTCTAAATTATAAAAAGAAGCGACAGCATAGTGATGAGGATACAAATAACGGGCAGCAACTAAATAGACTAAAGCCTGCCTTTGGTCAAAAGCAGACTTACCAGTTTTAAAGTCTAAAATATGCAATCTGCTGTCAGTTTCGCTAAAAATGCAGTCCATCGCCGCATATAACCGAAAAGGATACTCCACCTGTTTAATTAAAATCGGACGCGGGAAACCCTCATCACCGCGCGTTAATTGGACAATATGCTTGCCCTCTAAAAGTGGAGAGTGGTGATAATTTTTTAAAATTTGAATTACACGCTGCTGCACTTCTTCGGTTGTTTTGTTCAGCTTGAGTAACTGAGCAACTTTTTCTACCCCGTCCGGCTGGCTTAATAATTCGCTGTGGTGGTGGAACTCGTATACGCCCTTTTGCGCCAAAATCCCAATACGCTGCGGTGGCGTAGCTTGAGCTAAAAGCTCTTTAACTATGGGTTCTTTTTGCCGCGCCTTAATAAATCCCCGCTTCATTTGACAATGCCAACGCTCTTGTCCCACCGCCGGGGCAACTAATGACCAAAGATGATAGCTGGCGAAAGGTCGCCCAAAAATTAGCATTGCTTACTTGCGGTAATAAATCGCCCAAAACAAGCGATCGCGGGTTAACAGGAATAGTTTTAGAAAAATGCGTAGCACTTCCTAATTTCTTTGCTCCACCGAAAAGGGAGGAGCTTCCTGTACTATTAATGATAAACACTTCCTTGAGTGGCAAAGGATGAGCAGTATTAGCAATTCTAATCAAATTAAGTTTGGTACGGATGGATGGCGAGGAATAATTGCCGATGACTTTACTTTTCCCAATGTGCGGAAAGTAACTAGAGCGATCGCAAGTTATCTCGAAACAGCCTACTCCAAAGACCGCCCCGTTCTCGTGGCTTACGATACGCGCTTTCAAGCTGAAAAGTTCGCCTACACTGCTGCCGAAGCATTGGCAGAGTTGGGCTGGAATGTAATGATTTGCGATCGCGATTGTCCGACCCCGGTAATTGCCTACAATGCCCGTCTTCTCAATTCTGCGGGGGCATTAATGTTTACTGCAAGTCACAATCCCGCGCCCTACTGCGGAATTAAATATATTCCCGACTACGCAGGCCCCGCCACCCCAGAAATTACCGATACGATTGTAGCAAATCTTGACAGTGCGGCAGATACTCCCGTTAACGGCAATTTTAGCGCCAAAATCTCTACGTTTGACCCCAAACCAGAGTATCTCAAATTTATTTACACTCTGATTGATGTAGAGCGGATTCGTAGCGCTCGCCTGAAGGTAAAGTATGACGCGCTCTATTCCACCTCTCGCGGCTACTTAGATACGGTTTTAGAACACTGTGGCTGCGAATTAGAAAGCTTCCACACCTACCGCGATGTGCTTTTTGGGGGGGGGATGCCCGAACCCAAAGGCGAACAGTTGGTAGAACTTGCTCAAGCGGTAACAAGAGATGGCGCTGATATTGGGGTAGCAACCGATGGAGATAGCGATCGCTTTGGTATTATTGACGAACAAGGCAATATGCTGTCGCCTAATACTGTTTTACTGCTATTAGCACGGCATTTGAGCAAAAATCGCGGCAAAACTGGGGCCATTGTCCGCACGGTAGCAACTACTCACTTACTCGATAATCTTGCGGCTAAGTACGGCTTAGAGATTTTTGAAACGGCGGTAGGGTTTAAGTATATCGGCGAAAAAATGCGGGAAACTGCCGTATTAATTGGCGGTGAAGAATCGGGAGGATTGAGCGTAATCGGGCATATTCCCGAAAAAGACGGGATTTTGGCAGATATGCTAGTAGCGGAAGCGATCGCTTACGAAGGTAAGCCGTTAAGTCAGTTAGTAGAAGAAGCAATTTCCGAAGCCGATGGCCCGTTGTACAATCAACGTCTAGACTTGCATTTAGATGATGCTCATAAAGCTGCAACTATCGAGTCTTTTACTAAAAATCCACCGTCAGATATCGCAGGAGTTAAAGTCAAAGAAGTTGGGCGTAAAGATGGCATTAAGCTGTACTTGGAAGATGGTAGCTGGGTGCTGTTACGTCCTTCGGGAACTGAACCACTAATGCGCGTCTACTTAGAGACTCATTCTGTCGAACAGCAAAACAAAATAGCTTCCCAAATGGAACAACTGATTAGTCAGTTAAAACCTGTAAGCGTTTAGGTCGATTGGCGATTAGCTAAAATAACAGCTAATCGCTAATTGCTCTTAAA
>JAPJOW010000165.1 GCA_030826005.1 Aliterella sp. RAGGC_92 | reverse complement strand
GTTGCCGTGCGAAGTTCTTTTCGTTCCTCCACAGCTTCCTCTTGTAGATGCGTTAGTTCTACAATGCGATCGGCTATGGCTTGAATTGACCGTGCATTTGACTCTACGAGCAACTCTAAACGCTCTAGGCGATCGGGTGGGGGATCAGTCATCAAAATTCACCTCTAAATCAACTCCTAATACTTGCTCAATTCGGCGTAGGGTGTCTTCTGGCAATGCACCCCGGATTTTTTCTGATTCGATGTCATACCAATAAACACGCGATATTTGAGCTAATCCACAAAGCATCTCTACCGAACGATTGTCCGCAACTCTTGCTCGTCTGATTCGTTCTCCCAACCCTGGAGCATATTTCTCCGTACTCCGCTTGACTTTCATTTGCTCGTTACTCATCCAACATCTTATTTGTAAAGTGTCAGCTAACACTTGTCAATCGTTAACTTACAAAGTACAACATTAACCTGGCGACAGATGAACGTTATCCCAACAATTTTTTACACTTATTAATAAATAAATAATTATTGTTAGCTACTAGCATTAATTTCTTAAAAAAACCTAAAATAAGTTAACAAGCCTGTACATATACTTATGCCTACTCGGTTTACTGCTTCTCAGTCCGTCGAAATTGTAGTTCCAGAGCAGCCCATAGCAATTTGTCATTATTTGCGCCAGCCGCAACGTTTAGTATCTACTCTTGTCGATCCAAGTCGCTTAGAAGCATTGGGAGAAGATTACTATCGGCTCAAGATGCGCCCTTTAAGTTTCATGATGCTGAGTATTCAACCAACCGTAGACCTTAAAGTTTGGGCGACGGCTAATGGCACTATTCATTTACAGTCAGTGGCTTGCGAGATTAGAGGAGTTGAGTATATCAACCAACGTTTTAGTTTAGATTTAGCTGGTTACTTATCGCCGGAGCAAATAAACGGCGAAACTCGGCTTAAAGGAAACGCGGATTTAAAAGTAGAGGTAGAATTACCTATGCCATTAGCGATGATGCCCGGAGCATTATTAGAAGCAACAGGTAATGGTTTACTCAAAAGCGTTCTCTTAACAATTAAACAACGATTGCTGCATCAACTTTTAGCCGACTACCGCAACTGGGTAAACGCTCAAACTGAAGCAAACAGTGCTGAAATTCAGTCTGCCCATTTGCCGCCAAATGCCGCAACGTCTACTTGACACGGACGGAAAGATAAGCGATGTAAGGGAGATGCGCCATATTTCTTAAGGGCTTGGAGATGGCGAGGGCTACCGTAGCCTTTATTTGCCACTAAATCGTACATAGGGTATTTGAGGGCGAGACGCATTATCAAGTCGTCCCGCCAAACTTTTGCCACAATACTAGCGGAGGCGATGATTATAGACTTTTCATCTCCTTTGACTAAAGTTTGTTGCGGATAACCCAAGTCTTTAATAGCATGAATGCCGTCAACTAAACACAGTTGCGGCTCTACTTTAAGCTTGAATATCGCCCGTTTCATGGCTAACAGCGATGCTTGTAAAATATTAATTTGGTCTATTTCCTTACTAGAGGCAAAACCAACACTCCAAGTTACAGCCAGCTTGCAAATTTGCTTGGCTAATTCTTCCCGACGGTAAGCAGATAGTTGTTTGCTATCTCTAATTTGCGCTTCTACAAGTGTCGATAAAGCAGAAGTTGGTAAGATGACGGCGGCGGCTACTACAGGGCCAAATAAAGCACCTCTACCCACCTCATCTACACCTGCGATCGCCAAGGCTTGTTCACCTAGTGCCGTATCAAATTCTAAACCTATATATGCTCGCTTCATAATTTTATTGCTATAGCTATTAGCAATGAGATAACAGCTATAGACTTTTAGCTATTCTGTAGCCGAAGAACGACGACGACGGCGACGTGGCGGTTCTTCAGTTATAGGTTCAACGGAGTTACTAAGTTCCTCCTCCACCGTTCCATTAGCTAGAAGGTCAACTTTGTCATCGTCTTCTATCGCATTGGTTTGGGCAATTTCTGGAGGAATTGTTGCGTTTTGTTCGGGTTCTACGGGCGTAACATTGAGCGTTAACTGTTCTACTGGCTCTAGGGGCGTTTCCGTTGCTACTGGTGGAGTTTCCGTTGCTGTAGATTTTCCCCCTTGTCCGGGCAAAGTAACGTTAACGATCGCACTTTTGGGATTTTTGACTTGGCGATTTAATAGAACTAACGGCGATACTCCCATCAGTGCATATACATCTTGTTGTTCTGGAGTCATTTCTACCGTCACAATTTCTGGGGGCGTGACTACAGGTTTAATTGGCTCTGGTCTTACAGGCTTAGTGCGCTCGGCTCTTTCAATCCAACTAACTTTGTTGGTACTAGATGTCGTTTCTCCTTCGCTTTCAAATTCTTCTTGTGGGAGTTGGATTATTTCTGGTTCTAGCTCGTTGACTAAGTTCAAATCGCGCTCTTGCGTTTCTTCAGCTTCAATGCGGCTATTGCGGCGGCGACGAGTGCGGCGATTGGGATCTTCGTCTAGTTCTTGGTAGCTAGAACGATCGCTAATATTGACTACCGAAGTGCGATCGTCGGGGTTTGAATAACTGACTGTAGGGGTATCTGAATAAGTTTCTCGCGGCTCTGGAATCCGGGGCGTGGGCGTGCGAAATTCTCTGGCTGCGGGGATAATCACTGGCGATCGCTCTGGAACTTCAGCTATGGTTACTCTTTCTCTCGTGGGGGTTGTGACTATTTCTCGTTCTCGATTGTCTCCTTCTCCGGGCAAGTGTTCTAAATGTCCTAAACCGCCGCAAGTTGGACAAGTGCTACCAAATAATTCATAAATGTTTTGTCCTTGGCGCTTGCGGGTAAGTTCTACTAATCCTAATTCTGATAACTGAGCGATTTGGGGTCTTGCTTTATCAGCTTTAAGTGCTTTATTAAAGTGTTCTAATACTTGGAGTTGGTCTTTTTGGGAGTCCATGTCGATAAAATCAACAATAATTACTCCTGCTATATTCCGCATCCTTAGTTGCCTAGCGATTTCTGTTGCTGCTTCGCAGTTCGTCCATAGTACGGTTTCTCTTGCCGTTGCCGAGCGTGTAAACGAGCCGGAATTGACATCAACGACCGTCAGAGCTTCCGTTGGTTCGATAATGACATAGCCTCCCGAAGGCAAGTCTACTCGTGGTTTTAGCGCTTCTCTAATGGCGGCATTGATGCGGAAGTATTCTAATATAGACGTGCGATCGCGGTGATGGTCAATTAGCACTCCTTGGGGAACGCTCCCCCCACTCCAATTAACTAAAGACTGCTTGACTCTTTTTAAACCTAAATTAGAATCAACTACAATCCTGTTAACATCTGCGCCGTACATATCTCGCAATACGCGCTGAATAAAATCATCGTCGCGTTTGAGCAAGGCGGGCGCTCGTGTCGATTGCGCCTCTTGTTGAATCGACTCCCACTGCTTGAGCAGCATTTCTAAGTCTTCGATAATCGCTTCTTCGGGCTTACCTTCAGCTTCGGTACGCACTAGCATTCCCATTCCCGAAGGTTTAATTAAAATTGCTAAAGCTCTTAAACGGTTGCGTTCGTTTTCAGTTCTAATTCTGCGCGAAAGGTTTACACCGCGATTAAAAGGCATTAAAACTACATAGCGACCGGGGAGAGTAATATTCCCCGTCAGCCTTGGGCCTTTATTGCCCGTAGGCTCTTTCATTACTTGGACTAATACTTTTTGCTGAGGCGCTAATAGCTCTGTAATTGCTCCTGACGTGCGTTTGAGCCGCAAGGGACCTAAATCGGTGACGTGAATAAAACCATTCCGCTCCGAGTCACCAATATTGACAAAAGCTGCATCTATCCCAGGTAATACGTTTTCTACTACTCCTAAGTAAACATCACTAATTTGGTGATGACCAGTAGCTACTACAAGTTCTTGAATTTGATCTTCGCTAAAAACCGCAGCTATGTGATGCTGTTCAGCGATAATAATTTGTTTTGGCATTCAATTTCCTCAAATTTAGCAGCGATATTTCAGAGCTTTGAGGGTTGTTTCCTCGCTTTCACAAGCTTGAAAATTGGTGCTGCTGATAATTGCAATTGGAATTTAACTAGAGGGTTGTTTACAAGCAAAAAGTACATCAGTAGTACTTATTACCTATAAAGTAGGGGGCTTATTGCACAATGGTTGCTTACCATAGTAAACAACGAGCATCGAGCATCTGTAATTAATCTTTATGCAGTATCCTGACCTCTAAAAGCCAGGAGTACAATCAAACAAGACATTTGTAATCAACCGCGCTCAATGCCGATCGCCGAGCTACTCAAGAGCGACAAATAATAGAGAATTTTCAGTTACCTTAACTTCTATGCAAAAGAGTCATTGCAACAGTTCCTTTATTATTTTCGCTTCTGCCCCGATCGCACCTGATGAGCTACAGCAGACAATCGAGCGCTAAAAATTGTTATTGATACAATTTTAGCCTAAGCAGGTCAAAAATCAATTAAGAAACATATACCAAAGCAAAATATTTTAGAAATTGCGCGCCTTTTTTTCTATTCTTCCATGACAAGGCGATCGCGGTGGATACTTTTTAAACTAAATTCTTGCCCTGCTACTTGCTCTAGCATAAAGATGACTTGCTCTGGTTTTAGTTGCGTGCCGTCATTAAGACAAACTCCCGTATAGCGCAATAGATTCGGGGCGATAGAAACTATTGCTAAATCAAATAAACGAGGTCTTAAGTTGATTTTCTGTTTTTTCCCGGACTTAGTTGTATGTTCTAGCCAAATAGCATCCGTTGCCTTAATTGCTTCTATCCATTGCTGCCATTGACTTTCACTTACACTACTGGTTGTTTCAATGGTCAGCAAATAGTGGGCTTGGGCTAAGGTTTTAGCGGCGGATGGCGCTTTCAAATCGACATCGCTTATTTTGTAGATGGGCAAGTTAGCAGGTAACTGCTGGCTAATTTTTTGTTTAAACTCCTCCAAGTCAACAGTTTGGGTGAGTTCAAAATCGATAATTTCGCCACTGCTAGTTACTCCCAAGGGTAAAGCCATAGCGATCGCCATGCGGGGACTAGGATGAAAGCCACCGCTAAAGGAAATTGGCAAAGCCGCCCGTCGAATTGCGCGATCGAATAAGCGCAGCAAATCTAAGTGACTAATTAACGCCATATCCCCCAACTTGCCAAACCACAACCGTACCCGTTGCGATCGCTCGGTATTCGGCACAAAATCCCCGGCAAATTCGGGAATTGGAAGCGCGCCTATAACTATATTGTGACCAAAATCCGTACTGCAAACGCCGCAACCAGAACATTCATCAAAAGAGCAATCAGGTACAGTAGCCGCAGCTAAAGCTTTTTCTAAGTCTGCTTTGAGCCACTCTTTAGCAATTCCCGTATTGATATGATCCCAAGGTAAACGCCGATCGTTATTGGTTTGGGTTTTAGATGCGTCTTCTTCTTTTTGGCGATATTTCCATCCTAAACCCGATTCGGCGATCGCTCTTTCCCAAGCGCCAAAAGCTTTATCTACGCTTTCAAACCACGAATCCATCCCCGCGCCTAATTCCCAAGCGCGGCGAATTACTGGTGCAAGGCGGCGATCGCCTCTCCCCACAAAATCCTCCATTGCCGAGATCCGCACGTCGGTGAAATTTACCTTCAAGTTTCTCAAGGGGCGAAATTCGTCCCTCAGCAGCCGTTGCTTGCGTTCAAATTCGGCATCCGTTACGCTATGCCATTGAAAAGGAGTATGAGGCTTAGGAGTAAAGTTAGAAATTGTCAGATTGATACTTAAAGCCTTTCTGCCGCCACCATAACGCTGAGAAGACGATGGATCGTCATTTACTACTTTTCTTTCTATATTTCGACACTCGCGCTGCAACCACCTTACAGTCTCCGCAATCCCCAATACATCTTCGTCAGTTTCGCCAGGTAAGCCGATCATAAAATACAGCTTAATTTTGTCCCATCCTTGCTCTACAGCAGTTTTTACGCCCCGGAGCAATTCTTCGTTAGTTAAGCCTTTATTGACAACATCCCGCAATCTTTGCGTCCCCGCTTCCGGCGCAAAAGTTAGTCCTCCTAACCGAGTACCGCCTAAAATATGGGCAATATTTTCATCAAATCTATCTACTCTTTGACTGGGTAAAGAAAGCGAGATATTTTCGCCCTTTAGGCGATTTTTAATTTCTACCCCAACGGCGGGTAAAGCTAAATAATCCGAGCAACTAAGCGATAGCAAGGAAAATTCGTTATAGCCTGTCGCCCGCATTCCTGTTTCGATTGCTTCTATTACTTGCTTTGGTTCTACATCCCGTGCGGGGCGAGTTAGCATTCCGGGCTGACAAAAACGACATCCGCGAGTACAGCCGCGCCGAATTTCTACGGTTAGGCGATCGTGTACCGTTTCGACGTAAGGTACTAAACCGACCGAATAAGCAGGCATGGGAGTTGCTACGCGCCGTAAAATTCTTTGAGGGACATCGGAGCGGAGGGGATGCACCGAGCCATCTTCTGCCATTTGATAAAATTGTGGCACGTATACGCCCGGCACTTGCGCTAATTCTAAGAGCAGTTCAGGTTTGGTTAGCTTATTTAACTTACCTTGCTCTAAAACTAAACCAATTTCCGGCAATAATTCTTCCCCATCACCCAAGGCAATAAAATCAAAAAAATCAGCGTAGGGTTCGGGGTTAGAAGTTGCTGTTTGTCCGCCAGCAAAAATAAGCGGATAATTGCCTTGTTGCCTTTCCTGCCACGTTAGGGGGATTCCTGCTAAATCCAACATCTCTAAAATGTTGGTTGCGCCTAATTCGTAGCTCAGACTAAAACCTAAAATATCAAATTTGGTTAAATATTCCTTGGATTCAACCGCAAATAAGGGCGTGTGAGTAGCGCGGAGTTTGTCGGAAAGATCCGGCGCTGGCAAGTAAGCGCGATCGCACAGTTGGCGCGGTTGAGCATTTATGATGTTGTACAGAATAATATGCCCCAAGTTGGACGCGCCAACTTCGTACACTTCTGGGTATGTCAGTACCCAACGCACTACGGCTGTATCCCAATCTTTGTGAACTGATCCTAACTCGTTACCTAAATAACGAGCGGGTTTGAGAATCCCATCGGTTAATAATTCTTTAACTGCAACCACTTCTGCTAATTTCAGCTATTTTGCTTTACCTTAGCATTAGTTAATTTAGGAGTAGGCTTTTTTGAAGGCAGTTGTATTTTCAAATATTTCAAATACTCTATCTAACTGGGTTAGTTCAAAAATAATCCGAATAGAAGGCGAAACACCGCACAAGCTAAAACGAGAGCCAATTGATTGAGCTAGTCTTAAACTTGAAACTAATGCCATCAAGCCCGCGCTATCTAATGATTCTACTTGTTCTAGGTTTACTAGCACGTTAGATTTTTTATTTTGTGCTACTACTCTTACCATTTCTTGTTGAAACTCTACAGCATTAGAGGCATTTACAGCACCTTGAGGGCAAATAACTGTAATTTCTGGGTAGGCGATTGTTGTTGACATTGTTTTTTAATTTATGGGCTACTAATTGATTAGATAAACTCTATTTCAACAAAAGTAGTCAGCTTTTGTATCGACCAGTCGGCTGAGTTTTTATTCTCAACTTGCTATTACACTCTACCTATATTTACAAAAGTTAAAAGTGTAGGATTATACAAAACTCCTTGAATATGTCTCAGGTTGAGTGAAATCTCCCTAAACTCGGATGGGCAATGACTTAAACCTTTTGCTTACCTGCTTAAAATCTATCTTTAGAAATAGTCCTTGCTATTATGCTTAGTTATGTAGGATACTAATTTTCTCAGATCAGCTAATATTTAGGAGTAGATTCATAAATTAATTTATGGGTATTGTCCGCTTTATAAATATAAGCAATTTTTTTAAATATAAATAACAAAATTAATTGATAATTTTTTCTATATTTTTTAGACTTTTAGGCTTAAAAGTTTGAATAATAAATAACTTAAAGTTACCTCACTTTCTCATCAAGCAATACTCAAAACGAGCAGAGAATAATTGATTTTTCCTAGGGACTACTAAGAATGCAAAGTAACTTGCCTAAGTCATGGAAACAGGATACAGAATCTAGGAATAATTTCAGTCTATCTAAAGATAGATGTATAAATAACTTTTATTTGTGTCAGACCCAAATAGCTACTAAAGAACTTAGCCATAGCAGCCAAGGAGATTTTTTAGCAAGGCGTAAATTGTGGTATTGTGGCTTCCACTGGTTAGTAGCTGTCAGCTATGACCTGTCAGCCTTTGGCGAGACAAAGTAAGCTTGATTTGATGCTTGCTCGTACCAAAAGCCCGTAGTTTTTATAGTAATTTGTTGTTAAATCGCCATGCAGTTCGCAAAACGCTTAGAAAAAATACCCCCCTATCTATTTGCTGAAATAGACCGCAAACGCGACGAAATGGTTTCCAAGGGAGTTGATATTATTAATATGGGGGTAGGAGATCCCGATAAGCCTACACCACAGCCTATTGTCCAGGCGATGCACGAGGCGATTGACGACTCGTCCACGCACAACTACCCACCCTACCAAGGAACGAAAGAGTTTAGAGAAGCAGTAGTAAAATGGATGGAACGGCGGTTTGGGGTGGAAGGATTAAACCCAAATACCGAAGTTGTGTCATCAATTGGTTCAAAGGAAGCTATCCACAATACATTTTTAGCTTTTGTAGAATCTGGAGACTATACATTAATTCCCGATCCTGGTTATCCGGTATATCGCACTTCAACAATTTTTGCTGGCGGCGAGTATCACCGGATGCCATTATTACCAGAAGCGAACTTTTTGCCAGATTTAGAGGCAATTCCTGAAGATATAGCCCATAAAGCTAAGTTATTGTGGATTAATTACCCCAATAATCCCACTGGGGGACTGGCGACCTTAGAGTTTTTTGAAAAGTTGGTAGCTTACTGCAAAAAATACGATATATTGCTGTGTCACGATCATGCTTATTCAGAGATGGCTTACGATGGCTACAAGCCGCCTAGCGTCTTACAAGTACCGGGAGCGAAGGATATAGCAATTGAGTTTCATAGCTTGTCTAAATCCTACAATATGACGGGCTGGCGAGTTGGTTTTGTTGTGGGTTCTAGTCACGGAATTAAAGGATTAGGACAAGTTAAGACTAATGTAGATTCTGGTGTATTTAAGGCAGTACAAAAAGCGGCGATCGCAGCCTATTCTACTACAGAAGCTCAATTGCAGGCGGTGATGTCGGTTTACCAAAAACGACGCGATATTATTGTCCAAGGATTGCAGAGTTTAGGCTGGGATATTGAAGCGCCCAAAGCTACGTTGTATGTGTGGGCTAAAGTTCCTCAAGGTTATACTTCTACAGAGTTTGTGACTTTGCTATTGGATAAGTGCGGGATTATTGTCCCTCCTGGTAACGGTTACGGTGAATCGGGGGAAGGATTCTTTCGCATTGCGCTGACGGTAGCCGATGAACGGATGCACGAGGCGATTAAGCGGATGAAGGAAGCGGGGATTCGTTACTCGTAAGATGTGGTTTTAAAAGTAACAAAGGGGTGTAGGGGCGCAATACATTGCGCCCCTAATTATCAAAAGAAGATAGGGTATCGTTTTGATATTCCTTTTTCTGTGCCTGCCAAAGCTTTTGAATAAAAGAGTTAAGCTGTTGACGGGCATAAGGAT
>JAPJOW010000164.1 GCA_030826005.1 Aliterella sp. RAGGC_92 | reverse complement strand
CGTTAATACCAGGAAATATCTTATCCAACTGACTAACTAAGCTTTTTGCTTGACTTTCCGGCGATTTTGTGTTCAAAGATACGCTATACTCGCCACCAGTAAAATTAGTAATTAATCCTTGTTTTCCCAAAACGTAGCGGCTAGATTCCCAAGTACTTTGAAATTCTAAATCGCTAAAAATAGCCGCGCTGGAGCGGTATTTGTCTCGCCACAAACGTTGATTGTAGCTGGTAATTAGTTTCGCACCGTTACCATAACCTAATTGCGCGATCGCTTGGCGTTTGATTGGTGGTAAATTTACTTTGGTTGTATCAACTTGGCGTAAAGCGGTAAACGGTAGAGTCAGCAAAATCCGCTCGTAAGTACTACTAAACGTTTTTAACCCATTACGCAAATTAACTTGGTAGCGCCCATCAGGTAAAGTGCGAATTGACTCTAGTACAGTTTGAACTTGAATCGAATTAGTTAACAACTTAGCCAACTGTTTGATTATTTGTTCGTTACCGCCAATAATTTGATAGCGTTCGTCACTTTCGCCGTAAAGCTGAAATTTATTTGTTTGCGTACCAATCAAAAATAACAAATTCAAGCACGATTGTTCGCCAGCTTCTTTTCCGTACTCTGTCGTATATGCAAGCGCCAGCATTTTTTTTAAAAGTGGCTCAATAGAGGCTGATTCTAAATACTCTGTAATCGATAAATGGTCGAACTTTTTAGCATTTAAACTTGCAACGCGATAGTTTATATCCCCTTCACCTATGGCTGCTAAATCTCCCTCAATTTTTGCGGCTAAAGGGACAAACCAATTAATAATTTCTTTTTGGGTGATTTTCCGATTCTCGAAATACCATACCTCCTCGTCTAACCCTTTATCGCTAGTTTGCAAGTCTACAACTTTTAAACCTAATTCTTTGGCTAAACCTAACAGTTTTTCATGACTGCTATCGATAAATTCTCCCCCCATTTCCGCCGGAATATCTGTACCCAACGAATTAGATATTGTTCTAATTCTTCCACCCAAGCGATTAGTTGCTTCAATAATATCGATAGGTACTCCCGCTTGCTGGAGTCGATAACCCGCCGTTAAACCTGCAATTCCGCCACCTACAATTAACACCTTAGATGTATTTATAGACTTGGCTTCCTGTTTATAGTTAAAACTAGCTGTACTTACCGCACTAGCTAAGACTAACCCCCCATACAAAAAACGGCGGCGAGTAGTTTTAAAATTAAAAGTATCAATTATTTCATCGGTGGGTATGCCGCTTTTTATTGATAAGCTGGCAATACTATAAGCTTTTTGGAGCGAACTAATTAATTTACTTTTAGCCATAGGTTAATATAGTCATCAATATGAAACTTGCAATGCAACTCAATCGCTTACCTAGAGAAGCCATTGTAAACTGGCAACAAGCGAAAGAATTTTTTACTACTACTACCAGCGATTTGCAATCAGCAACGGCGGATTTTAAAAATACATCCTCTGAAGCTATGCTTAATGCGCTCTCATCTTCCCTCAATAATTGGCTACAAGCTCACCCCGTATTATTTCGGATTTTTACTGCGATAATTTGGGCGCTCGATCGCCCAGTCATCGGTTTTACGGTTATAATTTTGACACTTGCGATCGCTTTTAGTCTAATAAAGGCGTTGAATCGCTTGCTAGAAATGCTTGGTTTGTCAATACTGCAAGCGCCATTCAAGCTTGTTAAAAATGTATTTAAACTTGGCCAGTTGGGCATTACCCGCAAAAATATTTCTGACTTAAAGTGCAACGCTCCAAGTACAATAACTCAGAACCCCCAGCAAAGACTAGCAGAAATTTCCCAAAGATTGCAAGCATTGCAAAAAGAACATAACGAGCTTTTACAAGAGGCTGCAACAATCATAACTATAAATAAAAGTTAATACCTCGCGCCTATAACTAGGCTAAAATAGCTTAGTTATAGATGCGTAGAAAATTATAATATTGTTGTGCTAAGGTTTAAAGCATTAACCGCAATCTTTAGTAATTTTTTCAGCATAATAGAAAAAATTTTTAAAATTTAAGTCGAGCTACTTGCTGAGGTACAAATTAGAGTAAAATATTATCTTATAAAATTATTGCTGTTTATAAGATTCCTAACTTTAGTAGCTCAATGTTGCTCTAACCAAAAGTAGAATTACTCAAGCTGCTTACTTTCATTAGCTTGCTATCAAGTTTACTATTAGTTAAAAAGTAGCAACCTAATATAGTAATTACGAGCCAGTTCATTGCAAGCGCCACTCTCGCCGTTTGAGGAATGCCTCGTCGTAGAATTAACAAAATAAATTAATGTTTTTCGGCTAGTTCTAACTAGGCTATCTACGACTTTCCTTTGTTTAATTATGAATTTTGAAAATTATTCGAGTGGTTCTCAAGATATTCAACCTTTGATTTTGGCAGTTGATGACAATGAAGATAACTTGCAATTACTCAGCCAATTATTAGTTCTGATGAACTGTTCTTTTATAACTGCTAGTGATGGTAAAAGTGCTATAACTATAGCCCAAACTCATCAACCAAAATTAATTTTATTAGATATGATGTTACCCGATTTGAGCGGTATTGAAGTTGCTAGTTGTCTCAAGCAAAACCCCCAAACAATGGAAATATCAATTATTGCAGTTACAGCTATGGCAAGAGGAGAAGATAAAGAGCGTTTTGCCGTAGCAGGTTGCGATGAATGCGTTACTAAACCGTATGTTATTGATGAATTAGAAGCTATTATTCGCCGATATATTTCTTAGCTAAAAATTCTAATTTTGAGGTTTTAGATGTTAAATATTAGGTGTTATAGTGCCAGCTACCAGATAAACTATAAGACCAAAAACTTAAGATCCAAAGACCTATTGTTAGCTAATGTTAGGAATTACGAAATTGCGGCGATTCTGCTAATATGACAATAGTAGCACTACGCCCAGTCTCTAATTTAGCATTGCTAAGTAAGTCCACTACACTAACTCCAACCACTTCTTCAATTAATGCTCTTAGTTGCGGCTGGAGTGCTTCATCAAGTTCCGAACGTACTTGTTCGGCTAGTTCTTGTTGACCATTATTAACCAAAACTTGCTCTGGTTGCGTAATAGAGTCTTCAAGAATAATCGCAATTTTTCCATCAAAAATTTGGCATACTACTCGACTTGGTTTATGTTCTAATTGGGAGCGGTACAAAGATTGAATTCGCTGAGAGAGCGTTCTTTCTATTTGTCCGCGTGTAGAAGAAGATGGATTCATATCTATTAAAGTTCAGCAAAACAATCTATCGCTAGATAGATGATAAGATTAAAACGTATCATTTTATTAAAAGTTATGAAAATCTATCAAAAATACCTGGGAATAAACAGCACAACTACTGTAGCTTAGGATAGATTAAAATTTTTAAAGTATCAGCGAGAGGAGAAATTGCTCTTTCTACGGCTGCCGGAAGTTGTTGTAAGGAAAAGCGATCGCTTATTAAGGCATCAACGTCAATTCTTTGATTAAAAACAATGTCTGCGGCTAAAGATTGCAAGCGATAAGAAGAACTATAACTACCCATTAAATCAATTTCTCGACGGTAGAGAACATTGGGATTAATCGGAATCTCTAACTGGTCTGGAAACTCCGCAAAAAACAAAATCTTGCCCCCACGACGAGTACAATCAAGCGCCTGAAAAAAAGCTTTATCACTAGGAACAGCAAGCAACGTAGTATCGACACCCATACCATCAGTTAGGGCTAGTATATTTGCTGTTAAATTAGGATCGCGAGCATCCATCGCCGCTTCCGCCCCTACATTCAAAGCTTTCTCTAAACGAGTTGGAAGTAAATCGGTAGAAATTGCTTTACCACCAAAATACTTAATTAACATAATAAACATCAAGCCAATGGGACCTGCGCCTGTAACAAGTACCGTTTCCCCCGGAGCGATTTGAGCTTTTTTAACCGCTTTTAGACAGCAGTTAGTCGGTTCTACAAAACTTGCTTGTTCAAAAGTAACGCGATCGGGAATTGGAATTAAACCGCCATTACGGACAATATGACCGGGAACTTTGACATACTCAGCAAAACCGCCGCCACTAGCGTTAAAACCTGCCGTTGTCGAGATATTTTTGTAAGTGTCGCACATCGAAAAATTATCATTTAGGCAATACTTACAGCGCATACAAGGAATATGGTGCATGACAACTACACGCATACCTACTTGCCAATCGCTAACAAGTTTACCAACTTCAACAATCACTCCCGCCGTTTCATGTCCAAAAATGCGCGGTGGCTCGTAAAGTGGATAAAGAATTTTTTTAATGTCAGACTGACACAACCCCACTACTTGGACTTGAACTAAAACCTCATCATCGTCCAGTGTTGGTACGGGAAGTTCTTCATAACTTAGCTGATTAACGCCTCTAAATACCTGTGCTTTCATAACTTTTTTACCTTTACCCAGCAACTTTAGACTTTAGCAAAAGTTATGCCATAAAAGGAAACTTAGGCAGGTGCGGCTACTATTGCACCTCTAGAAAGATACATCAAAAAGTCATTAGCTATTAAGATCGTATAGACAAATAATTTATCCAATGCTAGGCAAGTTACTCCAAAGGCGCTATCAAATTATAGATACTCTTAGTGGGGGAGGGTTTTGCCAAACTTTCCTGGCAAAAGACATCTCGATTGCTGATAGTCCAAGCTGCGTAATTAAACAACTAAAGTCCGTACAAAACTACGCAAATTATCTCCCGACTTTAGGAGAGTTGCTAGATAGAGAAGCTGAAGCTTTAAAAAAACTTGGCTCTTACGATCGCGTTCCGCAACTACTAGCTCATTTTGAAGAAGATAATGAGTTTTATCTAGTTCAAGAATTAATTGTCGGTCATCCCCTTACCGATGAATTACATCCAGGAGAACTTTGGAGTGAAACTCAAGTTATCGAGCTATTACGCGAAGTCTTAGGCATTTTAGAGTATATTCACGCTCAAGGATTAATTCATCGAGACATCAAGCCCAGCAACTTAATTAGAAGACACCAAGACAATCAGTTAGTTTTAATTGACTTTGGCGCAGTCAAGCAAGCGTGGACGCACGTAATTACTGAAAGCGGCAAAACATCGACAAATTACGCTTTTGGAGTTGCGGCGACTATAGCCATCGGTACGCCAGGTTATACACCCCCAGAACAAGAACGAGGTATACCGCGCCCGAATAGCGATATTTATGCTTTAGGTGCGATCGCAATTCAAGCCCTAACAGGACTCGATCCGACCCAAATATTAGAAGATCGCGAAACAGGAGAGATATTATGGCAGCATCACGCCCAAGTAAGCGATCGCCTAGCAAGCATTATCAATAACATGGTGCGCTACCACTTCAAAGAGCGCTACCAGTCAGCAAGGGAAGTACTGCAAGCATTGCAAGTGCAAGTCAATCCAATTCAAAGCGTACCAGCATTAAAACCCAGTTCAACCAAGCCAAAAAATTCTCAAGTTATTAAAATAATCGCCGGGGCTAGTTTGGTAACAAGTTTAGCGCTTGGTAGTTACTATTTACTTAAAGCATCTCCCCCAGCGCCAATTTCGCCCAGCCGACAATACAACTTATTTAAAACTACGAGTAATAGCAAAAATATTACCTTAGCCAAAACTTTAAAAAGTCATTCAAAATCCGTCTGGGCGACCGCTATTAGCGCCAACGGGCAGGTTTTAGCAAGTGGCAGTCAAGATTGTACGATCGGGCTATGGAACGCCCCTACAGGGAAGCTACAGCGCACTCTAACTGGACATAAAGACACCATTAGATCCCTAGCAATGAGTGCGGATGGACAAATTCTTGCAAGTGGAAGTGGAGATACGACAATCAAATTATGGAACGTACCTACAGGCAAGCTAATTGGCACATTTTCCGGTCATTCTAGCCCAGTTTGGACGGTAGCACTCTCTAAAGACGGCAAAACCTTAATTAGCGCTAGTGAAGACGGCAGTATCAATATTTGGGATTTACGCACGGGCGCGGCTAAAACGATCGAGTCTGCCCACAAAAGTCGAATTTTCTCCATTGCTCTTAGTCCTGACGAACAAACTTTTGCTACCGGAAGTAAAGATAAAACAATCAAACTTTGGCAGCTACCAACAGGCAAACTTATTCGGACGATCGCCCAACATACCAATGCCGTTAGAACCGTTGCCTATAGCCCAGACGGACAACAACTAGCTAGTGGTAGTTGGGATACAACAATTCAATTGTGGAATCCGCAAACCGGAAAACGATTGCAGACACTCAAAGGACATAGCGATCGCATAGTTGCTATAGCTTTTAGCAACGACGGGCAGCAGTTAATTAGTGGCGGTCTCGAACCTATAATTAAATTATGGGATGCTAAAAGCGGCAAACTACTCCGTAAAATTCCCGCCCATTCTGACTGGGTTTTATCATTAATTACAGTTCCTAGCAACAATAATTTAATTAGCAGTAGTAAAGATAAAACAATTAAAATTTGGCATCGGTAAAAGGCAATAAACTTCGTGGCTTCAGCCCGCCTAGAATAGCCAAATCCTAGCGTCCGCAGTAAGCGAAAAGGTTAAGGGGCAGACCTCTTATAAAAGTCTGCCTAGCCCGCCTAGGGTATAAAACCCAAGGCTAGTAGCTAAAGTCGGCTTAAGCCGCCTAAAGAAAAACTTTTAGACTTTTGCTAAAAGGTCTAAAAGTTTACCTCATGTCTTTCCATCCCCATAAAACCCTAATTTATTTGCTCAAACTCCCTCGTTAGAGTACGCATCATAGAAACCCAGTCCCTCGCGCCCTTACAGAGAAGCCTTAAATGAGGCAAACTAGATATAGACCGCTATTAATTGCTGGCATGACAAAAAAGCAATTGTAGCAACTACCAACATAATTGTTAATTTCTGGTTTGACTGCTCATGATTTGGCCCTTTAAGCCTCGTTTTCAAAAACAAATTGCTCGCATAGAAATTACTGGCGCGATCGCATCTAACACTCGCTCTCAAGTCCTAGAAGCCCTCAAAACAGTTGAAGAAAAGCGGTTTCCGGCTTTATTACTCCGTATTGATAGCCCCGGCGGTACGGTGGGAGATTCTCAAGAAATTTATAGCGCCCTCAAAAAGCTGAGAGAAAAAGTCAAAATTGTTGCTAGTTTTGGCAATATTTCCGCTTCTGGCGGCGTTTACATTGGCGTAGGCGCAGACTACATTATGGCAAACCCCGGTACGATTACTGGCAGTATTGGGGTGATTTTGCGCGGCAATAATATAGAAAGATTGCTAGAAAAAATTGGCGTTTCGTTTAAGGTCGTCAAGTCCGGTCCCTATAAAGATATTTTGGCATTTGACCGCGAATTAACTGAGCCAGAACAGCATATCTTACAAGAATTAATCGATACAAGTTACCTGCAATTTGTCCAAACTGTAGCCGAAGGGCGCAACTTAAGCGTTGAAAAAGTAAAAAGTTTTGCTGATGGCAGAATTTTTACCGGACAACAAGCTTTAGAGTTAGGAGTAGTGGATAGATTGGGTACGGAAGAAGATGCTAGACGCTGGGCGGCGGAGTTAGTAGGACTTGACCCTGACAAAACGAAGTGCTACACCTTGGAAGAACGCAAACCACTTTTAAGTCGTTTATTGAATAATCGCGCCGGTAAAGCAAGTTCGATACTTAGCAACTTTTTAACGGGCTCGTCAAATCTAGCAATAGGCATTGATTGGCTGGAGTTTGAATTAGCCACCAGTGGCTTACCTTTGTGGATGTATCGCCCTTAAGGGAAAAAATAGATATTATTACATCAAAAACCTAAAAGCTATAGAGGAGGACTTGAGTGTGGAGTGGCGACTTCGGGCAATTCGCGGGGCAACAACTGCGGTGGAAAATACAGTTGAAGCAATTACAGAAGCAGTAACAGAATTATTGGATGAAACAGAAGCACGAAATCAATTAGATCCAACCGAGATTGTCAGTGCAACTTTTTCTGTTACCCGCGACTTGGATGCTATTTTTCCTGCCGCGATCGCTCGTCATCGTCCATACTGGGACAACGTACCGATGTTAGATGTCCAGCAGATGCACGTTGCAGGTAGTTTGCAGCGCTGCATCCGCTTTCTAATTTTGGTTAATATTCCTACCAACCACAATAAAGTTTGTCATACTTACTTGCGTGAGGCTCAAAGCTTGCGCCCTGATTGGAATATGCCTCAACCTCAACTATTTTCCCCTTCACCAATTGGGTAAAATTGTTAGGGTAATACTTCTTTTTGCTTAATCGCTACGGCTTTTTTATGGGGATGTATGCCAATAAAAAGATCGTAAATAAAGCTCCAAAAATCTCTTTTTTGTAGCAACCCAGAAGTTTGATAACAACCTTTGGCATCTAAAAGCGGCTTAGTGGCATAGTAAGCATTTTGGTAGTTATACCAAGGAATAGAGGGCCATAGGTGATGAATTAGGTGATAGTTCTGTCCCATGATCAGGACATTGAGAACTTTACCAGGGTAAACTCTAGCATTTTTCCAGCGATCGCGTTCTTGATGAGGACGGTGAGGTAAGTAGTCAAAAAAGAACCCCAAAGCCAACCCCACAATCGCCGTAGGAATAAACCAAAAATTGAGAATATAACCCAAAAAGTGATACTGAATCGAAACGTAAAATATTGCCGCTACTAAGGCGCGACTAAAAAACCATTCCCACAATTCTTGTTTTTGCCAAAGTTGACGCTTGAAGAAGAATATTTCGTGATATATAAATCGGACGGGAATTAGCCACAAAGGGCCGGCGGTAGAGACATAGTGATCGGGATCGTTCTCTGGATCGTTGACATTTGCGTGATGAGCTAAATGTACCCGCGTAAATACTGGAAAAGCAAAAGCCAACAGCAAAGCGCTACCATGCCCCAAAAGAGCGTTTATTAATCGGTTGCGGTGGGCGGACTTATGACACGCATCGTGAATTACCGTCCCGCAAATATGTAAAGAAATCGTATTTGTTACAAAACAACACCAGTGGGGCCACTCCCAAACCCAATATCCAAAGTTGGATAGCACGACCGCCGAGACTGCCGCTATAAACATTAGTAACGTGGGATTGCGATCGCCTGGAGGACTGAGAAATTCCCTAGGCACTGTTGTCAGTGGCGAACTAGCCTCCGACATTAGCATCGTTGACTCCTTAATAAATTAATCTTTTGATCGGACTAATAATGATGATAAAGTTTTGTTTCGCACAAGTCATCCTCCTTATATTCATAATCGGTAGCCTAATAACGATATAATTGCGGAGCAAAATGGCACAAAACACATTACAGTAAGGCTGCAAGCACGCTTTGACGGCAGCAAAGAAAAAACCAAAAGCATTTGCCCGATTACTTTGACCTGCCCTTGTTCCTGTTTACAAATTTAGGCTCCATGCAACTAAGAGATTCTCAACGCCGGACAAAAATTGTCGCTACAATCGGACCTGCTACCAGTACTCCAGAAGTACTAAAGGCGCTCGTCGAAGCAGGTGCTACTACCCTACGACTGAATTTTTCTCACGGCACTCATGCCGACCATCAACGGAGCGTGCGTTTAATTCGGCAAATTGCCTTTGAATTAAATCAACCTGTAGGCATTTTACAAGATTTGCAAGGGCCAAAAATTCGCCTAGGGAAATTTGAAACCGGGGCGATAGAAGTAAGAAAAGGCGACTTATTTACTTTAACGAGCGATCGCATAGTTGGCACGCAA
>JAPJOW010000163.1 GCA_030826005.1 Aliterella sp. RAGGC_92 | reverse complement strand
ACCCGATTTAATTTTCTGCGACTTAGAATTGTTACAGTTAAACGGCTACGAATTATGCGCCATGCTGCGTTGCTCTAGTATATTTCGCGACACGCCAATTGTGGTAGTTGGGACTCAAGACTTGTATATGGAACGCATCAAAGCCCGAATGCTTGGAGTTACAGATTATTTGTTCGCACCAATTACTGAAAAAAAATTATTAACACTATTAGAAAAATATGCAAATTTCCGTAGCATTATCGATTCCTCAATAATTCTCAAATAACTTACTAGCCCGGCAAGTTTTCACCGTTCGTTATTCTCTCCGTACATTCACCGATATAATGCCTTAGTTTTACCTGTTTAAAGCTAGTTATCAGTGAATTTTCGCTTGGATACACAGTACGGGTAGCGTTAAGTTTGTTTTGTAGTTTGGTTAGAAGCCCTAGTTTAAATCTCCATCAAAGCCAATAACTCATCGGCAACATGGAATATTTAATTTATAGTTTTCAACTTTTCTCAAATGCTTTACTTCCACCCTAGGCGCATTATTACTTGAAAGTACAATGAAATAAAAATCTATAAAAAAATTAGCTTAGACAATTTCATTGTTACTATTTAGTCAAAAAGTGACCATTTAGTCGGCTACTTAAATTGATTAAACGTTATTAGGATAAACCACATGGTAGTTCGCTCCTGCCAGGGAGCGTTTGAACCACAAGGCAAATTAGCAATTATGAGTACAGTTTTAGTTGTAGAAGATAGTATTACTCAAAGGGAGATGATTACCGATCTCCTCAAAGGTAGTGGCTTAGTAGTAGCGATCGCTACCGATGGCATGGAAGCTTTGGAACAAATCCAAACTTTTCGTCCAGATATAGTAGTGCTAGATATAGTCATGCCTAGAATGAATGGCTACGAGGTTTGCCGTCGCCTAAAAACCGACCCCAAAACCCAAGGCGTACCTGTCGTTATGTGTTCTTCTAAAGGCGAAGAATTCGATCGCTACTGGGGGATGAAACAAGGCGCAGATGCTTATATCGTCAAACCGTTTCAACCAAAAGAGTTGGTCGGAACAGTCAAACAATTACTCCGAGGTTAAAAACGAGGTACATGATGGAATCTGATTCCTTAACCAGTAGCAGCCCAAAGCAACATCTAACGGAGTTTCAAGATTTAGAAAGCAAAGAAGGCGAGCTATACCTGCGTTTTTACGTTGCTTCCGAGCGAGAATTTGCTCTGCCAGCAACGGTAGTTCGCGAAGTAATTTCCGCGCCGTTAGATCGAGTAACACCAATTCCCAACGCACCTTATGCACTTTTAGGGACACTAAACTTGCGCGGTAGAGTAATATGGGTCGCAGACCTTGGTTACTTTCTCAACGAGCCAAATGCCTTAAATACCGAACGAGCAGAAATTTCTGTAATCGCCGTTGAAGACCAAGACGTAATGGTAGGTTTAGCCGTCGATCGCATAGTTGGTATGGAATGGCTAGATGTAGACGAAGTACAACAAAAAAATATTCCAGACAGTACAGCGAAATTATTCGTGCGGGGCGAGTGGATGCTAGATGAGCTTACCAATAAAAGCCTGCAACTGCTGGATCAACAAGCAATCATACAGAGTGGGCTATGGCAAGCATAAAATCTCAGCAAGCAGAGGGGCAAATGACATCAAATAGCGATCGCGAGCAAGAATATCAAGCAGCACAAAAAGCTTATATTCAAGGTAACTATCCAGAAGCGGCAACCCTAGTTGACCGTTTAGTCGAGCATTTTCCAACCGACCCCAGCAGTCGTTTGTTACGCGGTCATATTTACTGCATTTTAGAGCAGTACAACGTAGCAAGAGAGCAATACCAAGAAGTACTGCACTTAACTAGCGATCGAGACTTAATTGATTGCGCCAGTAGCGGTCTTGAAGCGGTGAATCAGTACGAAGCTCAAGAAACTTCGCCAAACCTATCCGCACCTCAAGAACCAGAATTAGAAAATACTTTTCTAATTAGTGCTGAAGCGCAAACCTCACCCCAAGCAACGCCACCCGCCGCAGATTTTAATTCTTTAAGTGATGGTAGCAACAACGTATTTGGCACAGAGCCTTTTGGTAGTGATGATTTAAGCGACTTAGATTTATCCAGCAACGATTTTCAAACTTCTGCCAACCCCTTTGCTTGGGACACCTCCCAAGCAAATGAAGCCAGCAGCGAATTGTCTGAGTATAGCTCCACCGATCAGCCTTTTGGCATCAGCGAGGCGGATAGTTACCGCGAACAATCGCCAGAAAATAGCAGTGAGGATCAAACTTTCTTAGTTGTCGGTAAGCCTTCGCAAGATACCTTGTCCCAAGAAATCGCCTTCGAGCAGTTTCATTTGCTGGATTCCCAAGCAATGGAAAGTATTTCAATAGATGAAGAACAATTGCCTGCTAACTCTCAGCAAAATGGATTTGCAAGCCAAAATGGCGTTCATACAACCCCGGATATAGTTGAAAATTCTGCAAGTAGTTTTGATGTCGCTAGAGATGAATACCCAGCACCGAGCGATCGAACTCATAGTCCAGGTTTGAGTACTCTCTACGGAGATATAGAAGAAATTGATTCTTCATCTTCTTTAGAAGATATGTCAGGTCCGCTTTTACTTCCTGATGATGATGATGAATCAAGCAGTGGCTTTTTCCTGCCGGAAACGCCAACAGAAGATGAAGGAGAAGTATTTAGTATTAATAACTCCACCCAAACAAATACTAATTACAACCAAGACGCAGAGCCAACTAGCGATAGCTCCGGCAGTTTTAGTAACAAAGTTAGCTTATTAAATCCTTGGGACAATGCCAATTTAGAGCGAAAACCATTCTTAACGGCTGTAACTGTAGGATTTGTCTCTACTTTAGTAGTCGCCGCCGTCACCCTAGGCGGGCAACTACTCTCTCCAGTCAATAGTCGCGCTGCTGTACGCAATAGCGGTTTAGCTATGGCTGCTGCCGCCGGACTTGCAGGTTTTGCCACTACCAAAGTCATGGAAGGCAAATCAGCAAAATATCGCGCTCAAACGGCAAAGGATCTAAAAGCGCAATTTGAAGTTCTGCGTACGGGCAACTTTAACGCCCAAGCTACCGTTTATTCCCAAGATGAATTTGGTTTACTTGCTACCAATTTCAACGAAATGGTTAAAGGTCTATCGCAGACAACCGGTGAAGCTCAACGCAAAGCTCAAGAACAAGAACAAGCCAAAGAAGAATTGCAGCGCCAAGTAATTCGGCTATTGGATGACGTAGAAGGCGCTGCGCGTGGAGACTTGACAGTCCAAGCAGAAGTGAGTGCGGATGTTTTGGGTGCGGTTGCCGACTCGTTTAACTTGACTATCCACAATCTGCGCGAAATTATCCAACAAGTAAAAACCGCCGCCCAGCAAGTAAATAAAGGTGCATCAGATAGCGAATCTTTTGCCCGCGATTTATCTTCCGATGCCCTGCGCCAAGCCGAACAACTAGCCGTAACCCTAAATTCGGTACAAGTTTTAACAGACGCAATTCAACGGGTAGCCGAAAGTGCTAAAGAAGCAGAAACCGTTGCGCGTTCCGCCTCCGCTACTGCCCAAAAAGGCGGTGAAGCGGTAGATCGGACGGTAGAGGGGATTATGGAAATCCGCCAAACTGTAGCAGAAACAACGCGCAAAGTAAAGCGACTAGCAGAATCATCGCAAGAAATCTCAAAAATTGTTGCTTTGATCTCGCAAATTGCTTCTAGAACGAACTTACTAGCACTCAATGCCAGTATTGAAGCAGCAAGAGCCGGAGAAGCTGGACGAGGTTTTGCGATCGTAGCCGATGAAGTCCGTCAACTAGCCGATCGCGTTGCCAAAGCCCTCAAAGAAATCGAACAAATCGTCAGACAAATCCAAAGCGAAACAGGTTCAGTAATGACAGCAATGGAAGAAGGCACTCAGCAAGTTATTCAAGGAACTAACTTAGCAGAACAAGCCAAAAAGTCTCTAGACGATATCGTTCAAGTATCAAATCGCATTGATACTTTGGTGCGCTCGATTACCGCAGATACAGTGCAGCAAACAGAAACTTCTCGTCAAGTTGCCTCTGTAGTGCAATCGGTCGAACTAACAGCCCAAGAAACTTCTCAAGAAGCACAGCGCGTTTCTGGCTCTTTGCAAAGTTTGGCAGGAGTAGCTGGGGACTTGCTTACCTCTGTCGAACGCTTCCGGGTGTAAAGCAAACTTAATAGTTTTAACAAAGTGTCAAAACTATTACTTGCTCTACCCCATCCCAAATTATTGCTCGTCTCCCGTACCCAAACCCTATAAATCCAACTACTGCTATGCTGCCAGAACAACAACAGCGTATTTTGGGCTACTTCATTGAAGAAGCTAAAGACCACCTAGTTACTATTGAGCAAGGATTGCTGAACTTGCAAACCACGCTCAAAGATTCGGAAATGGTCAACGATCTGTTTCGCGCCGCTCACTCGGTTAAAGGTGGAGCCGCAATGCTCGGAATTAGTAGCATTTTGCGAATAGCTCACCGTTTTGAAGACTTTTTTAAAATCTTAAAAGAATCTCCTAAATTGCAAGTCGATCCTCAACTAGAATCGCTGCTTTTGCAAGTATTTGATACGTTGCGCGCGGCGGTGGAGCATTTAGAAAGTTCTACTTTAAGCGATGAAACTGCCAGCGCTTTGATGGTCGTAATCGAGCCAGTTTTTAGCCAAATCGATCAACATTTAGCCTCCGGCGATCGCGCGGATACTCATGATAATTTAGAGCAGCCTGCTCCTACTTACATATCTGTATTTCAAAACGACGTTCCGCAGCAATTGCGACAGATGTTGGAGCTATTTAAACAAGATCGCTCTCCAGCATCGGTTCAGCAACTCCAGGAATATTGTCATGAATTGAGCGTTATAGGTGAAAAATTTACTTTACCCGATTGGAGCAAGCTTTGCCAAATAGTGGCAGATGCGATCGCCAATCCCCACAATACCTATCGCACTCTAGCGCCAATTGTTATTAAAGAACTCAAGCAAGCTCAAGAATTAGTTGCGACAGGACGTGCTACGGAAATAATTAGCGGCGAACAACTGCTATCTCTTGTCCCCAATCTATCTGAGGCAACTAGCGCACCCGCCGCAGACGACGAGTTAGACGATTTATTTACGTTTACATCGGAAGATCGAGAAATAGATGAGTTGTTTGAACTTGAAGCAAATGCCGAAACCTTAACTCCTGTAGACTATCTCGCTCTTGATGCGGATTCTCAAAGCGAGATGTTAGCGCTCGATAATTTGTTTGCCGCAGAACCTCAAACTACAATCCAAAACTTCCCCGCCGCAGAATTTAACTTTACCGATTTATTTGAAGATAATACGGCTAACCAAAACGGCGATGAGGACGCTAGTTTCTGGGACGATGAGGAGGAGGAAGTAATTGCCCCCCCCGCAGAATTAGAGGCAAATTTATTTGCTGAAACTAATAGCTTGCCCTTGATTGCCGCAGATAATAGTCAAGTCGAGTTCCCTTACGAGGGATTAGCAAACACTGCACCCCCATCGGAAGATGAATTTGACGATTTGGATAAACTGTTAGAACCATCTGTACCCTTGAGTTCTCCTACAGTTCTCCAATTAGAGTCCGTAGCGAGCAGTGAAGTTTCCAGTTTCTCCCCACCCGCCGTAACCGAAGCATCCGAATCAGCGCCTGCGGCTAGTGCAAAGCGGGCAGTATTCGAGCAAATGATGCGCGTACCAGTTAAGCACTTAGACAACATTAGTAACTTAGTTGGGGAACTGGTCGTTTATCGCAATAGCTTAGAACAAGATCAACAAAGGCTCAGACAATTTCTAGATAACCTACTAAGTAAAGTTCAACAACTAAGCGAAGTAGGGTTCAAAATGCAGGAATTGTACGAACGAAGTTTGTTACAAAGTTCCCTCACCAATCGCAAAAAAGAAACCAACCCATCTCTTGCCCCCGATAGTAGCAATACTCACTCTACAGGTTTAGATTTTGATGCTTTGGAAATGGATCGCTTTACTGGCTTCCATACCCTTACGCAGCAAATGATTGAGTTAATTGTCCGGGTGCGCGAATCATCTTCAGACATTGAGTTTGTTACCGATGAAACCGATCAAGTAGCTCGTCAGTTCCGCCAAGTCACAACGCAGTTGCAAGAAGGCGTAACTCAATCGCGTATGGTATCGTTTGCCGAAATTGCCAGTCGATTGCCCCGTGCGGTTAGAGATATTTCCCTCAAGTGCGGCAAGCAAGCTGAACTTATCATTAACGGTCAAGATACTCTAATTGATAAGGTGCTGTTAGAGCAACTGTACGATCCTATGACTCATCTGGTCAATAATGCGATTTCTCATGGCATTGAAACCCCAGATGTGCGGGCAAGTAACGGCAAACCACCCAAGGGCAAAATAACTATTCAAGCATTCTACCAAGGCAATCAAACAGTTATTTCTATAACTGATGATGGTGCTGGGATTGATACAGATAAAGTTTTAGCTAAAGCCATCCAAAAAGGGCTGATTTCTTCGGAAAAAGCTCAAACTATGGCGCGCGTAGATATCTACAACCTGCTATTCCATCCTGGCTTTAGCATCAAAGATACCGTTGACGAATTTGCTGGGCGTGGCATTGGTATGGATGTCGTGCAAACGAGCTTAACCCAAATGCGCGGCTCGATTAGTACCGACTCTACTTTAGGATCGGGTACTACTTTTACTATCCGCCTGCCTCTAACCCTGAGCATTTGTAAAGCGCTATACTGCTTGAGCGATAAAGCGCGCATTGCCTTCCCAATGGATGGCGTAGAGCAAATGATCGAGCTTCCTATTAAGGATGTAGTTACAAACGCTCAAGGACAAACTTGTCTGCCCTGGCGAGACAACACCTTGCTGCCATTTAGACATCTCAAAGAACTATTAACCTACAATCGCCACCTCAGTCGTGGCAGTATCTACGGTAGCGGGCGCTCGGAAGACACAATTTCGCTAATTGTCCTCCGTAGTGGCAATACGTTTATGGCAGTGCAAGTTGACCAAGTGCTAGGAGAACAAGAAATTGTAATTAAGCAGTTTGAAGCTCCCGCACCAAAACCCTTGGGGGTTTCTGGCGCTACTGTCATGGGAGATGGGCGAATTATGCCGATTGCAGACGTACTGGAATTAATGGCACTGGCAACCGGACGACTGCAATGCACGCCTCTCAATTTGCCCGATTCGATTGATGGGAGAATTCCTGCTAGACCTGCGGTTAAAACCGAACCAATGGTATTGATTGTTGATGACTCGATTACCGTTCGAGAACTACTATCAATGACCTTTAATAACGCTGGCTACCGCACCGAGCAAGCCCGCGATGGTCAAGAAGCTTGGGATAAACTCAACGATGGGCTACCTTGCGATATCGTCTTTTGCGACATCGAAATGCCGAGAATGGATGGATTAGAATTACTATCGCGCATCCATGAAAGCCCAAATTTTCAGAATCTACCGATTGCGATGCTAACTTCTCGCGGTTCTGACCGCCATCGCCAAATGGCAGTTCAATTAGGTGCAAGCGGGTACTTTATTAAGCCGTATCTTGAAGAAGCTTTGTTAGATGCTGCTCAAAGGATGCTTAAAGGTGAAGTATTAGTTACTGCTCCTAGTAATGTATAAAAAGATTTAGCGATCGCACTTGTTTAAGGTGCGATCGCGCGTTAAATCAATAAAGCAAGTGTCATAATCAGTTCAATTACTAAACTTATTTAATTGTGGAAAAACTATTTTTATGTCTTTCACTCCTAAAGTAAAGCGAGTAGACCTCGACGAGCAGCAACATTTAAAAGAAGCTTTGAATTTACTTAAAGAAAAACGCTTTGATGAAGCCCTTGCTCAATTTACTGCGATCGTTACTGCTCATCCAGCCTCAAAAAAAGCTAACCTAGGTGCGGCCATTGCTTATTTCCGACAAAAACAATACGACCAAGCAATAGCTCATTTTGAGACGGTAATGCGCCTCGATCCTCTATCGGCTCAAGCTCCCCTAGGACTTGGCAAAATCTATCTCCGGCAAGGTAATTTAGAAAAAGCTTCAGAAAAGTTGATTGATGCCCTCAATCTAGCACCAAAACTTGCTCAAGCTTATGTAGTTATGGGACGAGTGCTGCTTAAACAAAAGCGCTACCCAGAAGCAATCCAACAGCTAAAAAAAGCATTGCTTTTAGATCCGCGCATTGTTCCGGCTCGACTAAACTTAGCTCAAGCTTATATCAAACAAAACTCCCTACAACCTGCCGTAGCAGAACTTAAAACGGCTGTAAATATTGCTCCGCAAAATTGGATTAGTTATTTGCAGCTAGGTCGCGTATACTTACAGCAACAAGAACAATCACTAGCCGAGTCTGCTTTATTAACAGCTACAGATTTAAGTAGTGAAGCCCCACCTTTTGCTTTATTACAGTTAACAAAAGCCTTAGCAGACGCAAAGCTATTAACGCAAGCGGGTGAAATTTTAAAATCTCTCCCTAAAACCCCACAATCTGCACCGATAATTCACAAAATTTGGGGTGATATATATCATCAACAAGGTTTATTTAAGGAAGCTACAGAAGAATATCGCGCCGCTAGTATTCTTGCGTCTTCCGCCGAAATCTCTCTTGACGAACTAGATAATTTAGACTCTCTAAATGATTCATCTATGGATGATTGGGAGGATTTAGCCGATAGTTACAGAGAATCTGCTAGTACGCGAATTTCCGAACAAGCTAGTCGGCGGCGGGGCAGGTAAATAGTTAGCATAGTTAAAGCTAGTTTTCCTTTTTTTCGTGCTAAATACTTTTAAGGGTGTAATCTTTAAAATTTTAATCATGACGAATCATCTAGTTTACGTCATCATGGATAGCTGTCGTTATGATAGCTACAAGGCAGCAGCTACACCAAACATGGATAAGTTAGGGCTTGCTGAACGTCGCTATAGTTACGCTTCTTGGACTTCTCCCTCTCATTACGCTTTATTAATGGGGATGATTCCCCATACTAATCCACGAGGTGTATTTGCATCGGAAGTTTATAAGCAAGAATTTATCAAATGGGTAGATAGATTAGGCATATCGGACTTGTCTTTTAAAACTTTTGTCCCTTATCTATCTTTGCCTAAAGTTCTTCAAGACCTCGGCTACCAAACCATTGCTAAAGTTTCTATGCCCGTCCTCAATCAGTTTACTGCAATCAATCAGTACTTTGATGATTATACATTGATGCCTCATCATAACGATTTTGCCTCAATGGTACGCGATGTAGAATTTCCCGATGATGAACTGCGGTTTTACTTTTTTAACCTCGGTGAAACTCATTACCCTTATATGCTCAAGGGTGATGATATGCCGCGAATCTCTGGAGTACATGGCGTATTTAAACAAATGGACGAGCTATTGTTAACTCAAGCAAGTTCCCAAGAAAGCAAGTTTTTTGACTTTGCAGAAATGCGACGCCTGCATCAACAACAAATTAGCTGCGTTGAATATATTGATGAGCTAATGGGGGAACTATTCTCCAAATGCCCCTCTAATACTCACATAATTGTTACTGCCGATCATGGAGAATTGTTTGGCGAAGATGACTTTTTTGGACACGGGCCTATCATGCACGAGAAATGTTTTGAAGTGCCTTTTTTAGAAGGGTTATGTCCGTAAACTTAGATTTTCAGCTTTTTGGGAACTTAATAACACTGATACTCGTCAAAATACTTTTGACTGGGTGTAATAAAACTTTTTTTACTTTAAATC
>JAPJOW010000162.1 GCA_030826005.1 Aliterella sp. RAGGC_92 | reverse complement strand
CTGTGCGATAACTCCAACCCCAACGGCTGGATGCAGGAAAAGTTATGGGGTAGTTTCACCTCAGCAATTTATGGTTACTCCCATTTAACGGGCGGCTATGCAGGCGCGCAAGCCGAGTATATCCGCGTCCCCTTTGCCGATGTCGGTGTCGTCAAAGTGCCTAAAGATATCCCCGACGAAAAGTTGTTATTTATTTCTGATGCCATTCCCACCGGATATATGGGCGCGGAATTATGCAACATTCAACCAGGAGATACGGTAGCTGTTTGGGGGTGCGGCGCGGTAGGAATCTTTGCCATGATTAGCGCCTACATGATGGGCGCAGAAAGAGTTATTGCCATCGATCGCTTTCCAGAACGCCTAGAAATGGCGAGAAAATATGCCAAAGCTGAAACTATTAACTACGAAGAAATTAGTACAGGCGATGCGCTTAAGGAAATGACGGGCGGACGCGGCCCCGACTGTTGCTTGGATGCGGTGGGTTTAGAAGCGCATGGCGTAGGCTTTGAAGACTTTTACGACCAGACCAAACAAAAGTTAAAGCTAGAAACCGATCGCCCCCATGTTTTACGCGAAATGATGGTGGCTTGTCGCAAAGGCGGCACGCTTTCAGTTATGGGCGTTTACGGTGGCTTTGTCGATAAACTGCCAATGGGTGCAGTTATGAATAAGGGCTTGACCATGCGCGCCGGACAAATGCACGGTCAAAAGTATATGCACAAGTTACTAGATTTAGTTTTAACGGAAAAACTCGATCCATCTTTTGTTATTACCCATCAATTGCCGCTAGAACAAGCGCCCCACGCTTACAAAATGTTTCAGCAAAAAGAAGATAACTGTATCAAAGTTGTCCTCAAACCTTAAATTAGAAAACCCTTTACTTACCAAATAACCTTATGAAAGCAGTTTGTTGGCATGGCACTAATGATGTACGAGTTGACACCGTACCCGATCCTAAAATTCTTAATCCCCGCGATGCGATTATTAAGATCACTACAACGGCAATTTGCGGATCGGACTTGCACCTTTACGACGGCTACAACCCTACAATGAAGCCCGGCGATATCCTCGGTCATGAATTTATGGGCGAAGTGGTAGAACTCGGTAGCGCCGTTAAAAATGTCAAAATAGGCGATCGCGTTGTCGTTCCTTTTACAATCTCCTGCGGTTCGTGCTTTTTCTGCAACCGCGATTTATGGTCGCTGTGCGATAACTCCAACCCCAACGCTTGGATGGTAGAAAAAATCATGGGTTATTCCCCCTCTGGTCTTTTCGGCTACTCGCATTTAACAGGTGGTTACGCTGGCGGACAAGCAGAATACGCGCGCGTTCCCTTTGCGGATACGGGTTTATTCAAAATTCCCGATGGCTTAACAGACGAACAAGTTGTATTTCTCACCGATATCTTCCCCACCGGATACATGGCGGCGGAAAACTGCGATATTCAGCCAGGAGATACGGTAGCAATTTGGGGTTGCGGCCCGGTAGGACAGTTTGCAATTAAAAGCGCCTATATGTTAGGTGCGGAAAGAGTAATTGCCATTGACCGCGTTCCCGAACGATTGAAAATGGCAAAAGAACAAAGCGGCGCAGAAATCATTAACTACGAAGAAATAGATGCAGGCGAAGCCCTCAAAGAAATGACCGGAGGACGCGGCCCGGATTCGTGTATGGATGCGGTGGGTATGGAAGCACACGGCACGGGTTTAGAAGGATTCTACGACGAAGTAAAGCAAGCGCTAAGACTCGAAACCGACAGACCTACAGTATTAAGACAAGCGATCGTTGCTTGTCGTAAAGGTGGCACGGTATCCGTACCCGGCGTTTATACTGGCTTTGTCGATAAAATGCCAATGGGCGCATTTATGAACAAAGGTTTGACCATGAAAACAGGGCAAACCCACGTACACCGCTACTTTCAACCGTTAATCGAACGCATCCAAAATGGCGAAATCGATCCTTCTTACATCATTACTCACCGGATGAAAATAGAAGACGCACCCCACGCCTACGAAATCTTTAAGCACAAAAAAGATAACTGCATCAAAGTTGTACTCAAGCCGTGAAATATCTAATATCTATTGCTTGTCTTCTATCTAGCGTAGCTTTTGCTTCCAGCGCGATCGCATTGCCTCAAGAAAAAAAGACAGGCAATATCGAACAAGTTGCTGCTTTTAGCGGCCCTATGCCTACAGGCGTGACGGTTTCTGCTAATGGTCGAATATTTGTCAACTTCCCGCGCTGGGGTGACAAAGTAGACTATACCGTTGCGGAAGTCAAAAACGGTCGCACGGTAGCTTATCCCAACGCGCAGATTAATCGCTTAAATCCTAGCAAACAAGCCGATTCTTTAGTTTCCGTGCAAAGCGTAGTTGTAGATCCTCAAGACCGTTTGTGGCTATTGGATACGGGTAGCATTAAGTTCGGACCCACAACTTACGGCGGCCCAAAATTGATTGGTGTAGACCTGAAGCAAAACCGCGTTTTTAAAACTATCTTGTTTCCGCAAACAGTGGCTTTACCTACTACCTATCTCAACGATATTCGCTTTGATTTGCGGCGCGGTAAAGCTGGAATTGCCTACATTACCGATTCTTCTGGTAATGGCCCAAATGGAATTATTGTGGTGGATTTAGATTCGGGCAAAAGTTGGCGGCGGTTAAACGATCATCCCTCAACTAAAGCTGTAAAAGACTTTTTGCCTAGCGTAGAAGGTGAAGTAGTCCGCAATCGTCCCTCCCCAAAGCAGCCTTCCACTCCCATTACTATCGGCGCTGATGGCATCGCAATTAGCGCCGATGGCAAAACGCTATATTACTGCCCCTTAGCTGGAAGGCGTTTGTATAGCGTCAGTACGGATGCTTTGGCAAACGAGCAAATAACTGACGAACAAGTAGCCGCAACGGTTGTAGATTTGGGAGAAAAAGGCGGCGCATCAGATGGGTTAGAATCTGACTCGCAAAACCGGGTGTATTTAACTAATTACGAACAAAACGCCATTCAAAGGCGATCGCCTAATGGTGCTTACGAAACTCTAGTTAACGACGATCGCGTACTTTGGCCCGATACTCTCTCTTTAGCGCGTAATGGCTACCTATATTTCACCGCCAATCAACTCCACCGTCAGGCACAATACCAAAACGGTAAAGACTTGCGCCAAAAGCCTTATAGCTTATTTCGTCTCCGCGTTAACGCCCAACCTGTTTTGTTGAAATAGTTTCTTTATTAAGGAGAATCTACGATGAAAGCTGTGGTTTTTCACGGTATCGGTGACATTCGTTTAGACAGCGTCCCCGAACCCAAAATCGAACACCCAAACGATGCGATTGTCCGGCTTACTGCTAGTGCTATTTGCGGTACAGATTTGCACATGATTCGCGGGACATTTTCGGGGATGCAGCCGGGGACAATTCTAGGTCACGAGGGCGTAGGGATAGTTGAAGAAATTGGCGCAAATGTTCGTAACTTAAAAGTAGGCGATCGCGTTGTTATTCCGTCTACTATTGGCTGTGGTTCTTGTTCTTACTGTCGCACTGGTTACTATGCCCAATGCGACGAAGCTAACCCCAACGGGCCGAGTGCGGGAACTGCCTTTTTTGGCGGCCCAAAAGATAGCGGCCCTTTTAATGGCTTGCAAGCCGAGTACGCGCGGATTCCTTACGCCAACGTTGGTTTAGTCAAATTGCCCCAAGGCGTAACCGACGACCAAGCAATCATGTTATCGGATATTTTTCCCACCGCTTATTTTGGCGCAGAAATTGCGGAAATCTCCCCAGGGGATACGGTAGCAGTGTTTGGTTGCGGCCCGGTGGGGATGTTTGCGATCGCCAGCGCTCAATTAATGGGTGCGGGGCGGATTTTAGCCATTGATACTATTGCCTCTCGTCTAGAAATGGCAAGGGATTTAGGGGCGGAAATCATTGATTTTAATGCCGAAGACCCTGTAGAGACAATTCAAAGCTTGACAGGCGGTATAGGAGTCGATCGCGCGATCGATGCGGTGGGCGTTGATTCAAGCCAACCTCATGCAGGTCCCGCCGCAAAACTTGCCCAGCAGCAAGCAAAAGAGTTTCAGCAAGAAGTCGAACAAATCGCGCCAGAAATTAACCCCAGCGATGGTAACTGGAATCCTGGAGATGGCCCGTCGCAAGCGATAACTTGGGCGGTGCAGGGTTTAGCCAAAGCTGGAACTTTGTCAATTATCGGGGTATATCCGCCAAATCATCGTTTTTTCCCTTTAGGTATGGCGATGAACAAAAATCTCACAATCAACATGGGCAACTGCAACCACCGCAAATATATTCCCACCCTTGTAGATTTGGTAGAAACTGGCGCTGTAGATCCCGAACAAATCTTGACCCAGCGCGAACCACTAACCTCGGCAATTGAAGCTTACAAGGCTTTCGATAAAAGACAACCCGGCTGGATCAAGGTTGAACTCGTACCAGGAAAATAGGAGATTAATTATGAGCGATACAAGTGTAAAAAAAGTCGATTCCACTACTTCCCCTACAGGACAATTAGGACAAAAATATCTCGCCTCCGGGAAATCTTTATCTATGCGTCTGTGGGAAAACGAAGAACCAACTACCGAAACTAAACCCCCATCCACACGCGAGTACGAAACCGTAGGTTATGTAATTAGTGGCAAAGCTGAGTTACACATCGAAGGACAAATGATTTTGCTCGAACCTGGTAATTCTTGGGTTGTCCCTAAAGGTTCTTCTCATACTTACAAAATTCTCGAATCTTTCACCGCCGTTGAAGCGACAAGCCCACCCGCCCAAGTTCACGGACGCGACGAAGATTAATTTAAAAAGGGAATCCACCTCGGCGGATTCCCTTCTACATTTAAAGGCTAGTTACTTAAACTTTCTTTTTCCTTTAACTTCTCAAGCCGGGTTTGATGGTTGTGGCTATCGAACATCAAACACAAACCAAAGTTAAATATGACTAAACTTGCTGTCCCAATCCAAAACCAGCCATCGCCGCTAATTTTGCGACTCAAAGCTTCACCAAAAACGCTTAAGCCTAAGCCCACGCATAGCAAGCCACCCACACCTTTAACTAACCACAATATCTTTTCTTGCTGCATATATACCAATCTTACTTAAGTTATGAAGTATAGATAGCCCCCAACCCCCAATTTTGGGGGCTAAGAGTCTTTTCCAAGAAACGGGGGCTAGGGGGCGAAACCTTTTTGTTTACAACTGATTTAGGATTGCTATCTTAGAACGAATATTGTTTAAAGACTTTAGTTTGCCCTTGCTTGTCAAAAGAAACTACAGCATAAGAATCTTTTTTATCGCCCATTTCCATTCCTGGAGTACCTACAGGCATACCGGGGACAGCTATACCTTTAATATCATCGGGTTTTTCTGCTAAAAGGCGCTTAACATCATCGCTAGGAACGTGACCTTCAACAACGTAGCCGTCAATTATTGCCGTATGACAAGAGGCTAAATCGTCCGTTACTCCCTGTTTTTGTTTAAAAGCCATGATGTCCGCAGTGGGAACATTTTTTACCTTAAACCCTTGAGATTCCATGTGTTTCATCCAAGCACCACAGCAAGTACAGGCGGGATCTCGATACATAACTGCTTTGGGAAGATTGGCAGCAAAGGCGCTAGTTGTAGTTGTTAAAAAAATTGTAAATGCGATCGCTACCCAAGAAAATAATCGCCGGAAAGTCAACTTATTAATCATAAAATTAGCCAAAACGTCCTTGTACATAATCGCGGGTACGAGATTCGGTAGCTTCAGCAAAAATCTGAGTTGTAGAACCAAATTCGACCATTTGCCCAATGCGGCTTTCATCAGTGCTAAAAAAAGCTGTGTAATCAGAAACCCGCGCCGCTTGTTGCATATTGTGAGTAACAATAGCGATCGTTACTTCAGTACGCAAATTTTTAATCAAGTCCTCAATTTTCATTGTAGCGATTGGATCGAGGGCTGATGCGGGTTCGTCCATTAATAAAATTTTCGGCTTGACAGCTAAAGCACGGGCAATACAAAGGCGCTGTTGTTGCCCGCCAGATAGTCCCAAGGCGGACTTATTTAACGTATCTTTGACTTCATCCCATAAAGCCGCGCTTTTAATAGCCGATTCGACTATTTCATCTAACTTACTTTTGGTACAACGCCCAGCAATTCGCACTCCATAAGCCACATTGTCATAAATGCTCATGGGAAAAGGGTTCGGCTTTTGAAACACCATGCCAATTTGCTGGCGCAGACGGTTTAAATTGACGCGACTTGCATAGATATTTTGCCCAAAAAATTCTACTTGACCCTCAACTCTAATAGTGCTGCTTTCTAATTCGCTAATGCGATTAAGAGACTTAATAAAAGTCGATTTGCCACAACCAGAGGGGCCAATAATTGCGGTGATATGTCCTTGGTAAATGTCCATTGACACTGATTCGAGCGCTTTTAAGTTGCCATAGTAAAAGTTTAAATTTTTGACTTTGAGCGCGGGAATTGCAGAAACGGCAGGAAAATTATTGTTATTCATTAGATAGTTATTACATTTAACGATCGCTCAAACGTTGGCGCGTCGCTAACCGCGACAAAATACTAATACACAAAACCAGCCCAACCAAAACAACGGAAGCCGTCCAAGCAATCTGATTTTGAACTACATCGGGAGATTGAGCATACTTATAAATCAAAGTTGACAATGCTGGACTAGGTTCAAATAATCCCTGGGGCCAAATATCGCTAAATAAAGCCGTAAAAATCAACGGTGCAGTTTCTCCCGCCGCCCGTGCTACCGCTAATAAAACCCCTGTAGTTATTGCTGGAATTGCCGATGCGATCGCAATTTTAAATGTCGTTTGAAACCGACTAGCGCCTAAAGCCGCCGACGCAAGGCGTTGAGAGTGCGGCACTAATTTTAAAGCTTGTTCGGTAGTGAGAGCAACAATTGGCAGCATAATTACCGACAACGCAAAACCCCCTGCTACTGCCGAAAATTGGGTAACTTGATTGAGAATTAGTACGCCATAGGCAAATACCCCGGCAATAATTGAAGGTACGCCCGTTAAAATCGTAGTTACAAAGCGGACAAAACTAGCGACTTTTGAAGTTTGACCAAACTCCGCTAAAAATACGCCTGTCATTATTCCTACGGGGATGCTAATTAGCGACGCAATCCCCACCATCATTAGCGTACCGACAATCGCATTACCAAATCCATTAGGATCTCCCGGTAATATTGGCGGCGGTGCGGGTAAAGTTGTAAATACTTCGGGTTTTAAGTTGGGTAAGCCTTGGCGGAGAATTTCTACTAAGATGGCGACTAATGGTAGTAAAGCTATACCAGTAAGGATAAATGCGATCGCGCTCATCCCATATTCAAACATTGTCCGATAAATAGGCAAAGGTTTATGTAGTTCTACTTCGTTTAATTTTTCGGGATAACTTGCAGACATAGGTTTTATTGTTGTTTGCTACCAATTAAACGCACCATCAACACCGCCGCCATATTTACAAGTAAGGTAACGACAAACAAAATTAAAGCCAGGTACATCAATGCGCCGACGTGTATATCGTCTTGGGCTTCGCCAAACTCGTTTGCCATAACTGCGGGAATTGTATAACCCAAGTCAAGCAAGGAAGCGCTGATAATCGGCGAATTGCCAATTACTAATGTTACAGCCATTGTTTCGCCTAAAGCCCGTCCCAGCGCCAAAATTGCCGCCCCTACTATTCCTGAAGCCGCCGCCGGAATAATTACACCAAAAATACTTTCCCAACGAGTAGCACCCAAAGACATCGAGCCGCTTCGCAACTCTTTGGGAATTGCAAGTAACACTTCGCGGGAAATCGCCGCCATTGTAGGCAAAATCATAATTGCCAAAATTAAACCCGCAACCAGCATTCCGTAGCCCGCAGGTTGAGTGCTAAATAAAGGAAACCAGCCAAAGTTTTGATACAGCCATTGTTGCAAAGGATCGAGGGCGGGAATTAAGACAAATATGCCCCATAGTCCAATAATTACACTAGGAATTGCGGCAATTAGTTCAATGACAAAGGCGATAGGATTTCGCACGACAAGCGGTAAAAAATTCTCGCTCGTAACAATTGCTACCGCCAGCCCAATAGGAAAAGCTAATAATAAGGCGATCGCACTACTTACTAAAGTTCCGTAAATATAAGGCAACGCTCCAAAAACAAGATTGCCTACATCCCATTCTTGACTCCACAAAAATCCTAACCCGTACTTGTTAATTGCAGGCAAAGCTTTGTCAAAAATTATCCAACTCATCCAAAACAGCAGCAAAACTGTACCAGAGGCAAAAATCCACACTAGCCAAGTAAATCCTTTGTCTAGCCAATGATTGCTGCTATCGATTATTTTCAAATTGTTTGCTTCAGATTCCAAGCCTTGTTGCATAATTAGCCAGTAACTATTAATCGTTGAAATTTGATAATTTTTTTAAATGAGTTTTGGGGGATCTCCAGCAGAAATCCCCCAAAACTCGTCTCAATTAACCAAATATTTTAGAAACTAGGGGCCTTTCACACCACTATTGATACTTTGGACAACTTGACTTGCAACACTTTGAGGAATGCGCGTGTATCCAAGATTATCGTTCAACTGTTGCCCATCAGTCATAATCCATTGCACCATCCGCTTAACGGCGGCTGCATCACCGGGCTGGGTATAATTTTTATACACCATTAACCAAGTTAAACCCGTAATTGGGTATCCATCTCCAGGATTGCCTAACTTACTAAATGTAACTCGGTGATCGGGATTAAACTGTACTGCATTAAGAGCTTTATTTGCTTCCGCTAGAGTCGGTGCAACATAAGCGCCTTTACTGTTTTGCACTAACGCTGATTGCAGTTTATTGTTCGCTGCAAACGAAGCTTCTACATAACCAATGCTACCAGCAGTCCGTTTGACAATTTGAGCAACGCCAGGATTTCCTTTACCACTTACAGGCTTTCCGGGCCATTTTGGTGATTTGCTAGGGCCAATTCTACCTTTGAAGTAGCTATCCATTGAACTAAGAGCATTGCTAAAAATGTAGCTCGTACCACTGCTATCAGCGCGTACAGCTAGTCTAATTTGACTATTTGGTAATTTTGCTCCAGGGTTATCTGCGGCAATTTTGGGGTCATTCCACTTAGTAATTTGACCAGAGAAAATTGCTGGCAATACCTTACGAGATAATTTTAAATTCGATACACCAGGCAAGTTGTAAACTACAGCAACCGGGCCTCCGGCGGTAGGGACATACAAAACTCCATTTTTAACTTTAGCGGCTTCCGCGTCTGTTAAAGCTGTATCGCTACCTGCAAAGTCAACGCTTCCTGCGGTTAATTGTTTGATTCCGCCACCGCTACCAATTCCTTGATAGTTAACTTGTACGGGTTGGCTGCCTTTACGCAGTTCGCTAAAGTAGCGTTGATATAAAGGTTCGGGAAAAGTAGCTCCAGCACCATTTAAAGTTACTGTTTGGGCGAAAGATTCAACTACCGATCCTAATAATACCGCCCCAGCGATCGCTGAAGCTGTAAAAGCAAGCCTAAAAGTGGCTTTAGACAAAACCATATAAATCCAACCTCTATCAAAAGAATTATTTTTGTCACCCTGTATAAAATTACTACTAGATCGGTTAAGTAATGGGGATAAATAAGTTAATTTCTGATTAAAAATAGCTAAATCTTTGTTTAAGTTTTTGGTTTTGTTTGCTACAAAACTTTTTTTATTAAGTTTTATTGCTATTGTTTTCTTTTAATGCATAAAGAGGAGCATATAATTCATCGATCTATCCTAAA
>JAPJOW010000161.1 GCA_030826005.1 Aliterella sp. RAGGC_92 | reverse complement strand
CGATCTACACGTCTTTTGGCCCTCCTTCTAAGGAACTTGCCGATCCTTTTGAAGATCACGAAGATTAATTTATTATTTTTTTGGCTTAAAGCCTTAATTACAGAGTGTTTGGTATGAGTTGACACTAAACACTAAGTAATTATAGGCATAGTTAAAGCGATCGCGCGAAAAAAAATTAGTTGTTAATGGGCTTTTGCTGCCAAGCTTTGGTTTAATCAATGCGATCGCCCTTATCCGCTTCAATTACAAAATTAGCAATTTTCCAAGGTTTAATATCAGAGCTTGTTTGAGCCGGAAACTCTAAAATATCTACTTGTTGAGTTACAACTAATCCCAAAACACTTTGCAAAGTTACCTTTTCAGCCATTAATCCATAACATTCATAGCACCGCAAAATCCACTGTTTAGGGTTGTCTTCCGATTGTTTGAAGGCAGTTATCACTAGATTGTCGGCGGATAAATTTAGGAAACTCCCAACAGTTGGTAGAGTTCCAGTCTTAGAGCTAGAAGTTGCGGTAAGTTGAATTAACTGCAAAGGTATATTTAATTCGTAGCCGTGCCGGACGGTTTGGGCATCTTGCCAGTTTCCAGCGTGAGGATAAATAGCATAGGTAAATTCGTGATGTCCTTTATCGGCTTCGGGGTCTGGCCAACTAGCACTTCTAAGCAAAGTTAGGCGTAGTTGATTTGGTTTGCTGTCGTAGCCGTATTTGCAATCATTGAGTAAACTTACACCGTAAGAGTCATCGCTCAAATCTGCCCAGCGCAAAGCTGGAACTTCCCACTTGGCTTGTTGGCTGGGCAGAGTGGGTTTAGTTGGTCTAGAAATCACTCCAAAAGGAATTTCATAGGTGGCGCTATGAGTTTCAATTCCGTTGAAGGGAAAAGCAGCTTTTACTAATACTTGGCGTTCTTGCCATTCTACGGTAGTAGCTATTTTTAGTAGGGGTGAATCTTTTTGTAAGATGTAATCGCAGCAAAACTCCGATTTACCTAATTGTCTAATTACTCGCAAACGATTTTGAATTGCGCCTTGTTCTATCCATTGAATAGATTTTAATTGTGAGGATTCTAGGGGATATTGCTGATAGTTTGGATCGATATTCCAAGCATCCCAATATTGACCGCTATCTTTGTAAGCTTGTAGTTGATTTCCGCCGCTTTTATGGAGGATTTCTCGATTATTAACTTTGTCAAAAATACTAGCTAAATCACCACTATTACTATCAACAATTACTCGGAGTAATTCATTTTCTAAAATCCAATCTTTTGAGTCTAAACTATTAATTTGACTAGAGGGGCGATTTTTTGGTAAATTTAAAATGCTATTGTGGCTTATACTATTGCCTGTAAGCGTTAAATCTAGATTTTCAATCGTAGTTGCAGGGGTTTCAGCCTTTACAGGAATTAGCCAAAACAAAGAATAACCCACGCTCTCTACATTTTTTGCTATAAATACTAAGGTTGTCTCGCTGGTAAGTTGGGTAAGCAATTTATCGCCGTAATGGTTATATACGTGCCATTCCTGTTCTGGATTGGGTAAGGAAATCTCGACGACTTGGGAAGAAACCCAATTAAGCGGATTGAAGATAATAATCGGGATACTGTTGGGCTGGGGCGGTGAAGGGAGACTAATTTCTGATGCGATCGCCTGCAAAGATTTCTCTATCAACTCTGTAGTAAATTGTTCTACTTCCTGCCAATCCCTATTTGCATCTACATACACTTGGGGAATGGACGAACCGGGGAGAATATCGTGAAACTGGTTAATGAGTGTCTTTTTCCAGGCTGCCTCTATCTCTGCTTTGGGATAAGTTGAATTGGTGCTAATCGTGGCTAGGGTAGCAAACAATTCCGCTTGGTATAGCAAAGCTTCACATCGACGATTAAATCGCTTTTGGTCGGCGTGAGTGGTGTAGCAACCGCGATGAAATTCTAGGTATAGTTCGTCATCCCAGACGGGGAAGGTAGAAGATTGGATGTCTTGTAAATATTCTTCTGTAGTGGCGAACTTTGTAGTAGGGAATAAAGGCGACGAGTTCCAACGTTTGGCTAATTCCAACATATCGCGGGTAGGGCCACCCCCATGATCGCCAACTCCTGGCAACCACATAGACGATCGCAAATTAGTTTGCTGTTCGTAGTTGTAACTAAAAGCTGTCATTTTGACTGGATCTATACCTTCACCAATAGGCGCAGACATGAGACTAAATAATTCTGTGCCATCAGGCGATCGCCACAAAAATGTAGAGTGAGGAAATTTTGTTGTGTCGTTCCAAAGCAATTTTTGGGTAACAAAGTATTTAATTCCACCACTAGCAAAAATTTGCGGTAAGGTTGCACAAAAACCAAAAGTATCCGGCAGCCAAGCAACAGTAGAAATAAAGCCGAATTTTTCTAATACATAACGCTGTCCATAGAGTAATTGACGTACTATAGATTCGCCATCAATTAGATTAAGTTCTGGTTCTACCCACAAGCCGCCGACAATTTCCCAACTCCCAGCAATTACTTGTTTTTGAATAGCTGCAAATAAGTCTGGACAATGTTGTTCTATATGGCTATAAATTGCTGGGGTAGAGTGGCAAAAAGTTAATTGAGGATATTCTGATTGCAGTTGTAAAACTGATGTAAAAGTCCGCTTCGCAACTTCCCAAGTTTCGCTAATTGCCCACAGCCAAGCTAAATCTAAATGAGCGTGTCCGACTAAATAAATCTGTCGTTGTTTGATTTGATCGTTAAACCTTTCTACATATTTAGACCGTAGTTGTAAAAGACTCTCCTCAAACTTAGCTTTGTCTGGCAAGGCTGACCAATCAAGAGTTACATCAATTTGCACAGGTGAATTGCTGCCAATAGTTGTTAAATATTGCTGCACAATTGCCAACTCATCGGCAACAAAACCAGGTTCGGGAACTTCCTCGTTATTTGATTGATAAATAAGTTGACTTTTTACTAATGCGCCGTTGTCGTGATTGGGACTTACTAGACGCAAAGCAACAATTATTTCTTGGTTTGTTACAACTTCTGAACTAAGTAAAATTCTGGTCGAACAATCAAATAAATCTCCTGCTTGAACAAGTTTACCGTCAACAAAAATTTGAGCTTCTTCCGCCCACCAAAGGAGAGAAAGTCTCAAAGATAAACCTGTTAAGGGATAGTTTTGCAGAGTTTTGGGAACTACTATTTTTTGGACTAACCACAATACTTTTTGTCCTTTAACCCAAGGAATATGACCTTTTTTGTTTAACTTTTCTTGCCGCCAAAGATCGCAATTGGTGGGTGCCAGTTCTCCTAAAACTTCGGTAATTGAAATATCGGCTTGGTATATTTGCCACTGGGGAAGAATGTCTAATTGACAAAGCGATCGCAAACGGGCGATCGTCTCGGATAATAAGTTGCTCAATTGCGGAGTTAAATAGTACATAATTTCGATAAGATTGGGACATATATTAAACCTGTGGAGGTGCAGATGATAGTTTGCACTTCTTCTACTACGCTAATAAATTCAGTAACTCCTATGGCTTCTGCTTCTTCTCACCGCTATCAAAGCAGACTTTTTAGTTTTATTCATAAGCAATCGCGTTTGTTGACAAATCGCCTCAGTCGTGCGTTTAAATCTTTGCAGGCTGTCACCAGTTGGATAACGCCGATAGTATTTTATCCATCCTTGCCTCAAGAAACTGTAAAACAAAATGTACGTCAGTTACCAAACTCGCCGTCAACCGTCGATACACCAATTCAACAAGTTTTGCTTTTAGTTGAAGCAATGCCTTCAGAGTCGGAATCTGAAACTGAAGCGCCCTCTAGAAACTTGCTAGGTTTTTGGTGGAATAAGTTTTTTCCTAAAGCTAATACAAAATTAGTTACTACTGCTGATTCTCCCCGAAGCTTAAAGGTTGAAGACAATAATACTCCTAATTTTTTAATCCCAACCCGTCCTCAAGTTCGAGGAATAGCCAGCCAAATATCTAACCGTCTGCTAGTGTTAGTTTCCCCGCAAAACGAGATTTTAGATATTTTAACTAGCCAACAACAGCAAGTATTGCAAGCAAGAATTATTAGCGAAGTTACAAATTGGCGCTTACAAAGATTGCTGTCATCAAAACAAGAGAGATTACCGGATAGACAAAGTTGGCTATTAGCGCCAATAAAGTTATTTAGTAGTATTGCTAGTTGGACTCAAAGAGATAAACAGCAAGGAAAATTAAGTGTTTTTTCTGATGGCGCAGCGCGGAGCGCGATCGCATCAATGGATCTAACTATAGCAAAATTTGAAACGGAGAATTTAGCACCTATAGCTAGTGTTACAAAGAGTTTTCAGATTGAGGGATTAATTAGGGCGGCGATAGATTACTTTTTTGGCGATCGCGCTCCTAAATTGTCCCAACCTACTACGAATAAATTAGAAGACCCTTGGCTCACAATGAGCGATTTATTTAGTAATGAAGTAGCCAAACAATCATTAATTTTAGAAGCCCCCGCAAACCCAAAAACCGCTTACTTACCAGAAGATAAAAACTTAACTCATTCCACTCAAGAATTAAATAAGTATTCGTTGGGAAATTTATTGAATCGCTGGCGGAAGCCAACTCAAAAAAACTTAAATTCTTTAGCTGTAAAAACTCCTCAGATTACCAAGAGTTTAGCTAAAACTCAAAACCAAAAACCTTCTAGCCTAACAAGTCAAAATCCTAATATCTCCCAAAAACTAAAAGCAATAGTTACTCCAACACCCTCTTTAAACTTAAGTGATAGCGTTGCTGCAAAATCTTCCGAGCCTTTAGAAACTATGCCAGAACATACGCCAAACTGGATTGAAACCAATGCAACAACAATGGGCTATGTGAAACATCCTTTAGAACAACTACTAGAATGGCTAGACTTAGCGATGTTGTGGTTAGAAAATATGTTAGTTAAGTTTTGGCATTGGTTACAAAAACGTTAAATAGTTGCCAATAAAAAAGTACAGGCATAATAACCTGTACTTTAAAAAATCAATTAGATTCAGAGGAAATTAAGAACCTTCGGCTAGAAAATTAGAAGTATCTATTTTCGCGCCACCATTACGACCAACCGCAGGAATTTCTAACATATCAACCGTAGCTCTACCCGTACCATCATTAGTAACAGAATTAGTACCACCAGGATGACCGTTAGTAATAAACAATTGTGGGTGATCGAAAGGTGCTTTTTCTCGAAGAACGCGATCGTCAGTTAGCGATCGCATGAAAGCGACCAAAGCGTTTTGTTCGTCTTCACTTAAACCAAGGTTTTCAATATCAGGATCGAGATCCTTAATATTTTCGTCGTGGAAATCTCCACCTCGGTTGTAAAACTCTACAACTTGCTTGAGATTAAACTGTCCGCCATTATGGAAATAAGGAGCAGTTAATTCAATGTTACGCAAGCCAGGAGTTTTGAAAGAACCATCAACAGCAACTCTTTCCGTTGCACTAATTTGCGGACTCAAATTAGGGTCAGTAAACTTACCTTCTTGTGCCATCCGAGAATCAGAAAGAGGATTGCCAAAAGGATCTTCTCCACCAACTCCCAAGTCTTCTTGAGTAGGACGAACCCCAATGTTGTAGAAGCCATTATCGTAAACCGCAACTCCACCATCACCCATTTCCATCCGCTCTAAACGCTCGTTTTTCACGTTTCTAACTGAAGCATTAGTAAACTCTGGGCCACCGTGACAGTTTATGCACTTAGCTTTACCTTCAAAAAGCTCTTTTCCTTGCTTTTGTTGAGAGGTTAAAGCGCTGCTATTACCATCAAAATACTGGTCAATCGGTGCATTATTAGAAACCAACGTAGCTTCATATAACTGAATTGCCAACCCCATAAATAATGAGAAGTTGTAATCCATCAACGTAAATTCGTTAGTAGCCAATGCGCCTTGAGGTTGCTTGAACATCCGAGTCCCGTCTGTACCGACTTGGATAATCTGCTTAGAATCCCACCACTGGGGTTGAAAAGCATCTTGAACCATAGTTTCGTAGTTTTTCGTCTTTAAGCCTGGTTTTGGTGCTTGGCTGTACTTACCTAGTACGCTGTCTTCAGGATGGACAATTTGCTTACCTAATGGTGTAAGGTATTTTAATTTCTTACCAATCTCTCTAGGTAGCTTTTTCGTTTTAATCCTATTAAACTTTTGTCCCACATCTGGGAATACTCTACCAGTAGCAGACTCTTCCACATCGCTTAATGGCGGCCCTACCGCTTGAGAAGCGGCAGAAGCGTTATTAAGGCTAATTTTAACTTTTTCAAGATTTGACTGCTTTGTAGCCGCTTTGAGGACATAAGCGTTGGGATCTCTAGAACCAAAAGGGTTCACGCCATTAAAATCATTTTGTGCGCGTCCATCCCAGAAATTGCGGAAGTTAAATATGGCATTAACAGAACTTGGCGTATTGCGTCCGGTAGTTTGGCGAATATTTACATCATCAATATTAAATACCTCGTCTGGTGTCAAGGTCATGTTATCAACGGCACTACCAGGAGTAATGTCATTAAACTTGTTTAAATCGACACCTTGAGAACCTGCAACATCATTAGTATCTGCTAAAACTGTAGATTTGCGATCGTTTGGATCTGATAACTTATGGAAAGGAAAATCCCCAGACTTAAGTGTGTAGTTGAGTCCGGCTTTTACAACATTATCTGGCCCAGGATGCAATTGATTTTTTGCTCTGGTATCCGTCCCGGCATGAAAGTGACAACTAGCGCAAGATTGCAACCCATCGCTACCAACCTGCATATCCCAAAATAAAGACTTGCCAAGTTCGATAGCGGCGGTTTTATTTTTGACAAATTCCCCTAAATTGCTAGGTTCGGGAATAGATACGCTTTTTAACGAACCTAAAGGCTGAGAAGGCGGCGATACCTGTGCCGAGACTGTATGTCCGGCTAGAATTGCTGCTGTTACCAATGCAGCGATTGTCATGCCACTTTTTAGCCGTTTTGAAACTTGGCTAATTCTGCCTAAAAATTTAGTTCCCAACAGTACAAAATTTTGCAGGTTTTTGTAGCAATATGATGTCAATCTCGCGATTGTTTTTTGCTGGCGAGACTTGGGTAAGTCATCTAGCTTTTTATTCCAACCTTTACTCATTTTGTAATTTCTACGCTCTACACTTGTGTTTGATTTTTAAATGGTTTGCCAAATATAGATGGCGATCGCACGCAAATTCAATCTTTGAGCTGCGACTATACATTTTTTCACCACAAAATGATCGTCAAAAGACGATCTTTACCTTGATGTTTGTTTGCAAATAACTCAAAAACTTATCTATCAATCAATAAAAATTAAAGAGATACTTTAATTTCTCTTTTGATGTCTCTAACTTTGAACTAAATATCTACCCTCATAGAAAAACGACCTAGGACTTATTTTCCTAAACAGTCCTAAAGTTGTGTATAAAGTAAAACTCCTAAAGGAGAAAAACCATAGTCATATTTTTATGGTTACACCTTTATTGGCTACTTAGTGTATAAAAAATGTCCAACTTATGTAAAACTTATGGTTAGCTTACAAAAAAACTGTTTGTTAGGCTCAGATTATTTAAGCTACCCAAATACCTTGAGCAAAACGCATAGCATAAATCGCCAGTAAAAGCGAGAAAAAAGCAACGGCAATATATCCATAACGCGGGTAGCGGGATAGTACAATGCCAAAAGAAATCGCAATTGAGACAATTCCATAAGCGTAGCGTTCGGCGGATTCGGTTCTTCCTGTAGTAAAAATTACCGCCAAACTACAATAGCCGTAAGTAATCACCGTCAGACTAAGTTGAGAGCGAAAGTACCATAACAAATACGCACCACCAAACACAATTGCTGTATTAATTAAAGGATTGCCCGCTACCAGCCATAAAATAAATACTAAAAAGCTAACAATATAAGTTGTTTTAATCGTACCCAACCGAAAACGCGATCGCCATAAAAAATAACTACTAATAGAAATAATTATAAATAGAAGCGGATGCCAAGGATCGACAATTGCGCCATGCTGCCAATTGCTCGTCCCAATCGCAACTTGCATTATCATTTTTAGCCAGCGCTGACCGTAATAATCTTGTGGGGGTTGCCAGGCTTTTTGAACGCGGACAAATGCTAAAGCATCTTGAAAATAAATTTGACAGTACAAACTATAAAAAAATAAACCTAACCCCGTAGCCAAACTAGCAATATAAGCAATTTTTGGTCGATGCTCTTGCCAACTAACAAGCAACAATGCGGGAATTAGCGCCATACTTGTAGGACGAGTAGCAGTTGTTAAAGTACCCCATAGTATTAACCACCAATATTTTTTTTGTTCAAAGGCTTGTAACGCCGCAGAACTAAGTAATAAATACAATCCTTCCGAGTAGATTACACTACCATAAATAGAAAGCGGAAACCAAGCCAAAACTAAGACTGTCCAACGCGCGCTGCTAATTCCATAATTATTTTCTACCCAGTTGTAAATCAGTAATATCGCGCCTAAAAAAGCAGAATTATTTACCAAAGTACCTGCGACGATAAAAGGCAAGCCCAAGCTCATAACCGCCCGCACAATTAAAGGAAATAAAGGAAAAAAAGCTACAGAGTGATGTTGACCGTCGTTAATATACTCGTAACCAGAAGTCGCGATTTTTTCATACCAAACGCTATCCCAAGCAAAAAACACATCCCAGCTAAAATTAGGCACAATGCCCTCCGGTGGAGCGGGGAGCAACGGAGCTATTAGTAACATCGAAACAGCGATTACAAGGCGGCTAAATAGCCCTACGAGCAGAGGAAATAAAAACTTATTTTTGCTGATAAGTTTTGCTTGAGCGATCTGAGACGCAACCATTTTAAAATAATTTTTCCATTAAAATAAATAAGTTTATGGCTAGTTTTACTGATAAGTTAATTGCCCGAAAAAATCGTCAGCAACGTACCACCAACCTTTGGTACTTAAAGTCTGTGGACTCAAAGGCAGCATAAGCTTTTTACTTATAGACATGACCCCATCTAACCAAAAAGATATCAGAAAAGAGTTTGGCGATCGCCTGCGTTATCTGCGAAACACTCGTCAACTCTCTCAGGAGGACTTAGCGCACTTATGCGGTTTAGACCGAAGTTATATTGGGGGTGTCGAACGCGGGCAGAGAAATATTAGCCTCGTGAACATAAAAAGAATTTCCGATGCTTTGTGTATTTCACCCAAAGATTTTTTTGATGACTAATATTCCAGAGAATCTACGCCTTAAAGAGTTAGCAATCATTGCTAACTTAAATCAGCCCTTTTTTAACGATTTTACGGACTTTCTACAGCTAGAAGGTTATACCGAACTGTACGAATTTATTTTCGAGCAAGATGTTTTGAAAGCAAAAATGACGATTGAGAAATACTTAAAACGTAAAATTCCTAACAATTTAAAACTATATGACGGAATAGCTCGCCCATATTCTGAAGATAAAGCTAAATGGCTGTTGTTAGGATGGATATTTAGAGATGCTCCCGAACAGAGACTCAAAGGATTTTTAAAAAACTTGAGTGGAAACAATCGCGAACGCAAAGCTGAATTATTTAATCAGGTACGACAATATGCTGCGAAGGTTTTACCCGATCGCGAACGATGGGACTGGCTGCCAATTTCTGAAGTTATAATTGACCGCCTAGAAGGAAGTCGCCGTTCAATTAAAGGAAACTTATTTGAGGAAGTTGTCCGTCGTACTCTCTTGACAATATTTGAAAAATATAAAATTGCTCTGGTAATTGAAAAAACTCAAATTAAACTTGGTGGCGAAACCTATGATATTAAAGTGAGCGGGAATCGAGGGACTATTCTTATTCCAGTTAAAACTCGCGAGACAA
>JAPJOW010000160.1 GCA_030826005.1 Aliterella sp. RAGGC_92 | reverse complement strand
GATAACTTTATTATTTTTTCTGTTGGCAGAACTTAAATATAGTAAATATACGTAATTTTACCCATATACAGTTTTATTTAATTACAAAAAATAAGCCGAGGGCTTTTTTGCAACTACATTTATACAAATAGCTCAACACTAGGCACTTGCTTAGTATTGAGCATTAGCTTCCAACTCAAAGCTTATTGTAGCAGTGATTTTATAATGGGGGCAGAGAGACTTGAACTCTCACGACTTTTACATCAACGGATTTTCATTCTCTTATAGCTTTCGCTACTGCCTAAACATATCTTTAGGTTTTGAGAATTGGACTCTCTCTTTACCCTCGCCTCAATTGCGTTAGGGTAGCTCCCGTCGAGTCTCTGCACCTTCCGAAAAGCTACGTTTTCGGCTTGGCTCAGGATTGCCTTGTCTATCACTAGATTTAGGTTTCCCTGAGTTTGAGAGCGGTCACTTGACAGATTTCTCCAGTCAAGGCTCAGTTTTCTAAGTCCGCAGCGTCTACCATTCCGCCATGCCCCCGGTCTTATTTTGAGCGCGACTTCCTATCATATACACAATTAATTAATTTGTAAATAGAGAAACTGAAAGTTTTGAATATTTTGCTGAAACTGGGGAATTTTTCGAGAGGTAATGCGCTAGAAGTGCAAAGAACGTAATAATATAGCAGGTGAATCGCCCTAGGTACTTGGAACTAAAAACTCATGATCGTACCCTTACTTTACTTAATCTTGGCTGGCTCTTACTTGTTGGTGCTGCCTGTATTTACTTTGTTTTATTTAAAACTACGCTGGTATACGGCGACTTCCTTTGAGCGCGGTTTTATGTACTTTTTAGTATTTTTCTTCTTTCCAGGGTTATTATTGCTCTCACCTTTTGCCAATTTTCGCCCCCAAAGAAGACAAGTTCAGGGCTAAAGAATGCGAAAAATCGATGTTTTGGGTATTGGGGTAGGTATATTTGCGGCTGGAGGGCTTACTTACTTGGCTTTGCAGGTAGCTGGCTTGGATAATTTGGCGGCAGGTATCTGGAGTCAGCTATTGTTAGTAGGAGGGTTAATTGGTTGGGTTGTTACTTACATTACTAGAGCAGTGGGTAATAAAATGACTTACAATCAGCAACGCCAGGCTTACGAAGAAGCTTTTTTTCAAAAGAGATTAAACGAACTTAGCCCCGAAGAACTAGCACGCATTCAAGCAGAAATTGAGAAAGAGCGATCGCAAAACAAGTAAGTATCTCTTTTCTCGCGCCTCTAAAAGCAGCAGGAAGCTGGTGAAAATGGAAGTATTACTAGAGGGGATATTTTGTTTGTTTTGTGGCGCTTGCAAGCTCTAGGACAGAAGTAACATAATTTGCCCATACGCTCGTTAAATGACACAAAGCTTAGACTATCTCAAACAAAGAGGTACAGACTGGCTGCGAGGTGGTGAGTTTCAGCAGTTAAGCCAACTAACCGAGCAATTGTATTTAGAATTGTCTCAACGCAAACAGCAGGGAATAGTACCAAAAGTATTAATTGCCGAACGCGAAAGTGTCAAGTTTCTAGCAGGTTTTATTGCAGCAACGGCGGCTAATTGTCCAGTATTTTTAAGTAACCCTAGTTGGGTAAAACAAGAATGGCAGCAAGTATTTAAAATAGTACAGCCAGATTTAGTTTTAGGTTATGGAAATTGGGATTTAGAAATAAAAAATTATTATCCTACTTCTCAGCCATTTGTAAATGATAATTGGGTGATGATTCCGACGGGTGGTTCGTCAGGAGAAATTCGTTTTGCTATTCATACATGGGAGACATTGAGCGCATCTGTTGCAGGTTTTCAGCAATATTTTGAGCTAACAAACATCAACTCTTTTTGCACGTTACCGTTATATCATGTAAGCGGAATAATGCAATTTATGCGTTCTTTTCTTACTAAGGGTAAATTAGTAATTCAGCCAGTTAAACAGTTAGAAAATAGTTTGTTTAGCAATACGGAAGTTAGCGATTTTTTAATATCAGTTGTACCAACTCAATTGCAGCGATTGCTAGAAAAGCCGGATACAGCTAAATGGTTAGCAAAGTTTAAAACTGTATTACTAGGTGGCGCGCCAGCTTGGCAAGAATTATTAGATACTGCTAGACAATATAAGATTAATTTAGCTCTTACTTATGGAATGACAGAAACCGCTTCGGGGATAGCAATTCTTAAGCCAAAAGACTTTTTTAGCGGCGAGAATAATTGCGGTGAAGTTTTGCCTCACACTCAAGTAACAATCTGTAATGATAGAGGTAAAAAATTAAAGCAAAATGAAATAGGAAGTATTGCTATAACTTCCCAATCTTTAGCGCTTGGCTATTATCCAAACTTATTTAAGAATAGAGATAGTTTTAGGTTAGACGACTTAGGATTTATAGATGCAAAAGGGCATTTAAACTTAGTAGGACGTAGTAGTAATAAAATAATTACTGGCGGTGAGAATGTTTACCCAATAGAGGTAGAAGCCGCGATTAGAGCTACTAATTTAGTAAATGATGTTTGTGTAATTGGTACGTGCGATCGCATTTGGGGGCAAGCAGTAACAGCAATTTATATCAAAAAAGATCCAACGGTTTCTGCCAATCAATTGCAAGCAGCAATAGCAGATAAGTTAAGCAAATACAAACAACCCAAACATTGGATAAATGTAGAAAATATTCCCCGCAATTTACAGGGGAAAATTAATTATAAACAACTAAACTTAATCGCTGAAAAGTACCTAAATATCAAGTTAGAGGTTTAGGTTTGCTCTCTACAAAACTGCAACCAAAGTGACATCCCCGGAGATAATTCTTGTTTAGTTCTAAGACTGGGATTGATGCAAATGTGCCGAGTCATAGCTTTAGCCATCAATTGCTCGTTAATACCGAAAGCTTGATAAACAATTTCAAACTTATCGCTGCTTAATTGTTGAGGCTGCAAAGTAATATTAATTTCATCGCCACAAAAAAGCGGGCGAAAAAAATCAATATGTGCATGAACAATTGGGATAGCGATCGCCGGATTGCTAAAAAACAACTTAAGATTTATATTAGCTGCAACTAAAGAAGCTTCGTAAGCTTCATGACAGATTGACAGCAGATTAGCAAAATATACAACACCCGCAGCATCGGTATCGCCAAAGCGGATAACTCGTTTGTAAGTAAATGGCATTTTGTCCGAGAGATCCCCCCTAGCCCCCCTTAAAAAGGGGGGAAAATATTTGTATAATTCTCTTGAAAAAATGAGGGCTTCGGCAAATAAAAATGTTATGCCTTCACGCCTTCAATTACATTTGCCGCCATCCCCGCCGGAACGATTCGAGTGAGTTTAAAACCCGCCGCCGCCAAAAGTTCTTTAAACTCTATTTCCGTGCGTTCCCGCCCTCCAGAAGTCATTAATAACATTTCTATATCGAGTAATTTACCCATTGAGGGTTGGTTAGCTGGGGGAAGTACGTCTTCAACTACTAATAGCTTGCCATTTTCCGGCATGACTTGATGACAATTTTTGAGAATTGCGATCGCTTTAGAGTCATCCCAATCGTGGATAATGTGTTTCATTATGTAAGCATCGCCGCCACTGGGTACAGATTCAAAAAAGCTACCCGAAACTACAGAAGTGCGGTTGCTAAATTTATCGAGATGCGGGCTTGCACCCGCGACAACGGCGGGTAAGTCGTACAAAATACCTTGCAAATTTGGGTTTGATTCCAGGATATGCGCTAAAAGCTTACCATGTCCGCCACCAACATCAACGAGAGTATGAATGGAGGAAAAATCGTAGTTAGCGGCAATTTCTACACTATCTCTAGTTGTAAAGCTAGTCATACAAGCGTCAAAAATCGCCGCCGCTTCGGGGTTTTGTCCGAGATAGGGAAAAACTGGCATTTTAAAAACTTTCTCAAAAGCCGATTTACCCGTTTCCACACTGTAAAGAATCTCTCCCCAAGGTTGCCAATGCCAAGGTTCGCCACCCATCATTATAGCGATCGCATTTAACGATTCTGGGATATCGGAGCGCAAATATTGCGCCATTGGTGTTAATTCAAAAGTGCGATTATCGCCTTCGCTAAATATGCCCAAACTGGATAATGCTCGTAATACTCGATATAAAGAATTAGCGTCAACATTGGTTAAAGTTGCTAGTTGTTCGCTACTTTTTGCCCCATCTTTTAATAAGTCTGCAATTCCAAGTTTTGCTGCTACATAAATAGTTTGACTTACCCACGCCCCCGTAATCATTTGCATGAGGGTTTCGGGTAAAGGTAGTGTGGTAGTTGGGTTTTGGGTGGTAGTTGCAATCATATTTAATTCTCCAAAAGTGATGTTATTAATTTATACACAACACATCTAGCAATTTACAGAAATGGTTAGCTGCTGTAAAGGTGAATACCAATTACTTTCCGATGCTTGACGAGCGCGAAATTCCTGTGTTTGACTGGACTGTGATGTGGATATAGGTATGACACATTGTTCTTGAGAAGGCGATGGCTTGCAGCAGCGCCAGCGCGATGCTTAAAGTTCAATACTTCCCTAGCTTTTCCGTGCTTTCCTCTTTTAAATAGGATGAAATTTTGGGGTTGCAGAATCAAGCGATGAATATGCCCCCTAACCTCCAATTCTGGGGGAACTAGATCCGTGTCTAAATCCCCCAAGATTGGGGGATTTAGGGGGCTGCCAAGATTACGACGACTTAACGATTCATCTGTAATTCAGCAATGCCGGAATTTTTTAAGTAGTGGATTAAGATATTCAATCAGAATTGCCTCAATACGTTGCAACGCCAAAGAATTATTTTCTTTGAGCCAAGCAATACTTACATTTCCAAAAGCTTTCAGTATAGTAAGTTTATGATGCTTTTAGTTTGCGAATGGCATAGTTCATCATATTTATTTGCGAACTATGAAACGAAGGCGGTAGCAAACTATGAATAGTATGGTCGAGTCCGTCGTGCATAACGTCTGTAGATAAAGCCGAATGATCCAGTCCTAAAGTATGCCCGATTTCGTGGGCGATCGTATTGGCAATTAAGTTAGATAATTGATTATGACTCAAGCTTGCATAGTGAGAAGCATAGAATACCTGGTCAATGCGGACAATTGCCTGGTTTGTAACTTTCTTTAACCCAAAAGTTGCCACCCCCAAATAATCTACAGGTTGGTCATCCGCAAATATCCCTACATGAGTAAAGTTTTCACCCCATTCTTGAGCATCCGGCGCTTGGGAGGTTAAAAATACCTTGACGCTTCTAAATGCCCCGTAGAGCTTAGAAAAGGCATCAAGGAGTAACATAGTCATAGCTTCAGAATTTTCTGGTGCGACTTCCATTCCCGACACATCTACCCAAATACAACGGCGAATATCGCTATTATCTACAAGAATTTGTCCGCAACTAGGGCAAAATTCCCATTGAGACTGCAAACGGACGCGACAGCTACAACAACGGAGTTTTGGCGGGCGAGTTAAGTCTATACGTTCCCAAATTGGGACATCTTTAAGTTGCTGGCGCTTTGGTCTAGTAAAATCTAGGCGATCGTATAAAGACATTGATATTTTGTTTTTGTTAAAAGTTTAATTTTATTAGCAGTTAAACCTATTGTGAGATTACGTAGATTGAATTGGCTGCCCAAATCCTGTATATTTGCGTCACGCGCCCGCCGCGAAGATAATTCGCCAAGACTTTAATTTATGACTGCTACCAAACGCAATCTACCTAAAATATTTTCCTCTACAGCGCGTTCGAGTGTTTCTCAACGATTGATGCTTGTAGGCTTAGTTATCAGTCTATTTTTTTTAGTCATAGCTTTATTTGGCTCGGTTTTTCAAAATTGGGGATGGCTGCAAAACCCCTCTCAGTCGCTGGTTAATCCGATTCACGAACCGCCATCATTGAGCCACTTTTTCGGGACAAGCCAGCAAGGTTATGATGTGTTTTCGCGGACTTTATTCGGCACTCAAGCCGCTTTGCAAGTTGTGATTTTGGCAACGGTGCTAAGTGTCGTCATTGGCGTTCCTTTGGGGTTGGTGAGCGGCTATATTGGCGGCAGGCTCGATCGCGTATTATTATTTTTGATGGATACTATCTATACGCTGCCAGGCTTACTGCTATCGGTGACTTTAGCTTTTGTGGTCGGTAGGGGGATATTAAATGCGGCGATCGCAATTAGTATTGCATATATACCCCAATATTATCGAGTTGTTCGCAATCATACAGTTAGCGTCAAAACAGAGCTTTTTATTGAAGCGGCGCAATCAATGGGTGCTTCGACTTGGCGGGTATTGTCGCGCTATTTATTTTTAAATGTTATTGCTAGTGTCCCGGTATTATTTACTTTAAATGCGGCGGATGCAATTTTAACTCTTGGTGGTTTGGGCTTTTTGGGGTTAGGATTGCCCGAACAAGTACCCGAATGGGGTCACGATTTGCGCCAAGCACTAGAAGCTTTACCTACAGGCATTTGGTGGACGGCGCTGTTTCCGGGACTTGCGATGACTTTAATGGTGGTGGGCTTGTCTTTGGTGGGAGAGGGGTTAAATGACTTTATTAATCCCCGATTGCGGAAAGAAAATAGTAATTTTGTACCTTGATGAGCGATATGGATAATCTTGATATAGAGTCTCAAGTAATTGGGATTGATTTGGGTGGTACGGCAATTAAATTAGGGCGATTTACACAAGATGGTAATTGCTTGCAGTCAATCAGCGTTGCTACTCCTCAACCAGCCACACCAAGCGCCGTTGTTGAAGCTATATTAAACGCAATTTCTCTAATTGACCCCCAGGGATATAGTAAAGCCATTGGAGTTGGTACTCCAGGACCTGTTGATGCTACGGGACGCATTGCAGTAGTGGCGATTAATCTATCAAATTGGCAGGATGTACCTTTAGCAGACTTATTAGAAGCTAAATTAAACTTGCCCACAACTTTAGCTAACGATGCTAATTGTGCGGGTTTAGGGGAATATTGGTTGGGCGCAGGGAAGCAGTTTCAAAATTTAATATTAATTACCCTCGGTACGGGAGTAGGTGGGGCAATTATTCTGGATGGTAAATTGTTTACCGGACATCGCGGCGCGGCGGGAGAATTAGGACTAATTACTTTGAAACCCGATGGTCATAAATGTAACAGTGGCAATCAAGGTTCTTTAGAACAATACGCTTCAGTCGGTGCTATTCGCCGCCGCACAGGTTTAGAACCGCACGAGTTAGGCACTAGGGCAAGTTCTGGCGACGAAAAAGCATTAAAGTTCTGGGAAGAATACGGTAAAGATTTGGGCGCGGGACTTGCCAGCTTAATCTATGTTTTAACACCAGAAGCGATCGCAATTGGCGGTGGAGTCTGCGCTAGTTTTGAATTTTTCTTACCCTCGATGCAAGCAGAGATTGAACGCCGGGTTTTGCCTAGTTCCCGTGCGGGTTTGCAAATACTACGGGCGCAATTAGGTAATTCTGCTGGAATGGTAGGCGCGGCTAAATTGGCTTGGTCTTTATTATCGTAGAGAGACGTTGCACAATTAAAGGATGAATCCGCCCCCTAACCCCCAATTCTGGGGAAACTGGAGTTTGAAAGTCCCCCAAAATTGAGAAATGGGAAGGGGTGATAGTGGGTTGATGCAAAAGGTGTATGTTATCCCACCTCAACGGGGGTAGGTATTTGCAATGGTGGGGGTGCTAAACGCGCTGTCGCCGCCTCAATGAAGCCACTAAATAACGGGTGCGGCGCGCTAGGTCTTGATTTAAACTCTGGGTGGAATTGGCTGGCAATAAAAAATGGATGGTTGGGTAACTCGATAATTTCTACCAATCGCCCGTCAGGAGAAGTCCCGCTAATCACGTACCCCGATTCTAAAAGTAAGTTGCGGTAGGCATTGTTAAACTCGTAGCGGTGGCGATGGCGTTCGTAAATTACTTCTTTTTCGTAGAGTTTATGAGCTAAAGTATTTTGCTCAATCCGGCATGGATACAAACCTAAACGCATTGTCCCACCCAAGTCTACAACATCTTGCTGTTCGGGCAATAAGTTAATTACTGGATGAGTGCCTGTTGGGTCAAATTCCGAACTATTAGCATCTTTTAATCCTGCCAGGTTGCGCGCCCATTCAACTACCGCACATTGCATTCCTAAGCACAAACCCAAAAAAGGAATTTGCGATTCTCGCGCGTATTTTACCGCCGCAATTTTTCCATCTACACCCCGAATCCCAAAACCTCCCGGTACTACTAACCCGTCAATTCCTTCTAGATACTTCTCTGGGTTATCGGTTTCCAAGTCTTCTGAATTTATCCAGCGCAATTGTAAGTCGCCCCCCGTTGCCAAAGCTGCATGGCGCAAGGCTTCGGTAACGGATAAATAGGCATCGTTTAACTGCACGTATTTACCGACAATGCCAATTTCTATTTTGTGGGTGGGGCGATAAAGATGGTCAACTATATTTTGCCACTGCGTCAGATTTGGTTGGCGATGTTCGAGATGAAGTAAATTTATTGCTTGCTCGGCGAGTCCTTCCCGTTCTAACATTAACGGTACTTCATAAATGCTAATGGCATCTTGAGATGTAATTACGCATTCTACAGGTACATCGCAAAACTCGGACATTTTTAACTTTAAACCCACAGGTAACGGGCGATCGCATCTACAAACTAAAATATCTGGTTGAATGCCAATCGAGCGCAATTCTTTAACAGAATGCTGGGTTGGCTTTGTTTTCATTTCTCCCGCCGAAGGAATCCAAGGTACTAGCGTAACGTGCATATACAGCACGTTTTGTCGCCCGACATCTTTACGAAACTGACGGATTGCTTCTAAAAAAGGTAATGATTCAATATCGCCTACTGTCCCGCCAATTTCTGTAATTACTACTTCAGGATTGGTATCTTTGGCAACTCTTTGAATCCGGTCTTTAATTTCCGTTGTAATATGCGGAATTACTTGGACTGTACCCCCCATATATTCGCCGCGTCGCTCTTTATTTAATACGGCTTGATAAATCGAGCCTGTAGTGACGCTATTAAGGCGCGACATGGGTGTATCGGTAAATCTTTCGTAATGCCCTAAGTCTAAATCTGTTTCCGCGCCATCGTCGGTCACAAATACTTCTCCATGCTGAAAAGGACTCATTGTCCCAGGATCGACATTAATATAAGGATCTAACTTGAGGATAGATACCGAATAATTCCGCGATTTTAACAATCTACCCAAACTCGCCGCCACAATACCTTTACCAATACTGGAGACTACGCCACCAGTAACAAACACAAATTTAGTCATATAATTTTAACCGTAAAAGCAATTGTAGAAATCCACCCCGTTCATTGTGCCACAATACTTGCTGTTAGCTTTTAACGGCAGTTGCGATCGCATTAATGGCAATATCATAGATATCTATTACTATTTTGGCGTGAGAAAACTTTTAGGGTCGGCAGTATGTGGGGTAGTTTCCATGACATCCCCAGCGTTAGCACAACAAGCTTTGACGGTAGTTTATCCCCCTTCTGAACATCAAACTACCGCTAACCAAATATTTTTGATTGGTACAGCGCCAAAGGGCGTAGTATTAGTAAACGGCAAACCCATCCAACGCAGTCCGGCGGGACATTTTGCCCCTAGTTTTCCTCTAAAAGTGGGCGACAACTTATTTACTTTGCGCTACCAAAATCAACAGGTAGAAATTAAAGTTAAACGCTTATCTACAATTCAAGCAGTGCCAACAGGACTAGCTTTTGCTCCTAATTCTTTAACCCCATCTGTTGATATAGCCAGGCTTCCAAGAGAAATTATTTGTTTTGGCGCAACGGCGGCGACTAATGCCAAAGTTAGTGTCAATTTAGCCAATCAAAATATTGCTTTACTTCCCCAGGCGCAAAACGTCCAACTACCGCCTAATTCTGCCGCGCTAACGCAGCAAAATCGACCCTTTACCGAATCAGTAGCAGGC
>JAPJOW010000159.1 GCA_030826005.1 Aliterella sp. RAGGC_92 | reverse complement strand
AATTATGCCCCCCGCCGCAATACTAAAACCTACTTGTTCGGGAGTGCGATCGCTTTCGGGAATAATTGGTTTATGAGTTAACTGGCATTCTTGAACTTGGGGGGTAATTCCTGCTAAAGTCAGCAAGTGAAAAACGGCGTGACATAAATGAGCTAAAATTAAAAACTCGCAATTGCTAGGCAACTGCTCTAAGCGCTTGAGATGTTCGTTTAGCAAGCAAAATAATTCTGCTTGGGGTTGTTCGCTCAAAGCCTGACAGACTACTATTTCTGCCATATATTGACAAGCGGCTAACTTGCCTAAATCGCGGCTTAGACCGGGGTAAGTACCAATAGTTTCCGCTTGGGTAATTTTATCGAGCGATCGCCCTTTAGCAATTAGTAATTCGTTCACTACAAACAAACTACTTCTGCCGCCTAAACTAGAATTTTGTTTGCGCGCTCCTGGAGCTACTGCCCGAATTAAACCGTATTCTTGCGTCAAAACTGTTACTAGGCGATCGGCTTCGCCCAGAGGCATACTTTTGAGATTAATTCCAGTAGCTTTATAAGTTCGACTCATAGTTCGCTATTAGCGTTGGGTGGAGGCTAATTAATTTTGTTAAGTAAACGATCGGTAACTTAGTCTTTCTCCACAGTATCGCGCTGGCGGAGTAAATCGACACCGCGAGACGTACCTAGACGAGTTGCTCCCGCGACTACAAGATCCATTGCTTGCTCGATTTTGAGAATCCCACCGGATGCTTTAATGCCTACTCGTTCTTTTGCTAGTTCGTAAAGCGACTTTACATCCGCGACCGTTGCTCCCCCATTCCAGCCTGTACTTGTTTTTAAAAATGTTACGCCTGCATCCATACATAATTCCGCAGCCAGACGCTTTTCGGCATCCGTCAGCAGAGTAGTTTCTAATATTGCCTTGACTGTAACGTCTGTTTCTTCACATATTTGAGCAATTTCTCGGTGTATCTCCTCAGTTTTGCCGATTTTTAACCAACCTAAATTGATTACTACATCTAGTTCCGTTGCGCCATTTTCTACAGCTTCTCGCGCTTCGTAGAGCTTAGTAGCCGAGGTATTAGCGCCGCTTGGGAAGCCGATTACCGTACAGACTTTCGGATTCTTCCTTTGGAGTAATTCGGCAGCTAAAGGCACATAACAGGGATATATGCAAACCGCCGCAAACTGATATCTATCCGCTTCTTGGCACAATTTTTCTATTTGCTCTGGCGTTGCGAGGGGATTGAGCAAGGTGTGATCGATTAAAGGAGCAATATCAATATCTGAATAATCCACCGCCATTTGGTCGTCGCCTCACACTTGTACCTTATTAAGTTTTATCAGAAAACTTAATACAAATTCATTATTTTTTTCTTAGGTGAGGCTTTAATTTACGAAACTTTAGCTTGTAGGATTGGTATAAAACAAATTAGAGGTTTTGCAGCTTTCACATTCTGCATAAAAGCGATCGCTACTTTTACGAATTTTCTCTTTGATATTGCAAGTTTGACAAATAGTATTAATTGGCGTGTTGCCCTCACAGTCTAAACATTTAAAATAGTAGCCGTATCTACCAGAAGCTACAGACAAATTAGTTTTATGGCATTGACGACAAAGGTGTTTGCTTGCGTTTTGAGAAAGTGGCACTTTATTAGGTTTACATAGAGTTTCAGCTTGAACTTGAATTACTACTTTTTTCTCCGGTGGGGAAGATACTAAACTAGGTTTAGAGACAATTTCTGTTTCAATATTTTTATAAGCTAAGGGTTTATGCTCCTTGAGAAGAAACTCCACAATATTATTTACTTCATCTTTATTAAATGAGCGCCCTGTACGATTAATGTTAAATACATTACCCTCTTTTTGCTGTTTGTTTAAAAGCGATCGCACCCGATCGCAAATTTGATCTGCTTTACATACTTCCTCTAAAGCCATTTTTTTAGGGCGATTGATAATCCCAGAATCAGAGATTGCTATAAGTACATCAATCAGCATCGAGCCAAGGTGTGTTTGCAAACCTAAAAATTTGCCCAACAAAACTTCAGAGTTTCGCTCTAAATACTTTTTGATAAAATCTCCTTGTCTACGAGCTTGCAGAATGGGAGATGACATACCTTGTTTTTTACCATTAAATACGCGAATCCATTCTTGATGTTCGTTGATTTCAACACGGCTAGTAACGCTTTTACTTTCAATGATAATCATGCCGTATTGGTGAAATATTAAATGATCGATTTGTGCAGCATCATCTTTGTGTTCCAAACGTAAATCGTTAAACACATAAATATTTTTATTATCTGCAAAAGCTCGACGCAGGTAAAAACTCATTTGTTCTTCTGCGTCCCTACCAGCTTTGGCAAATTTGTCTTGGGGAGTAAATGAATCGAGTTCTTTAACGATCATAACTATGGGGTAAAAAATTACTAGCCTAGTATTCCCCAATTAATACGCCAAAGCTCTACTATGCCGAAAAACTCCAAAATCTAAAGCTCGGCTGGCTTGCATAAAGTTAAAGTCGGCTCAAGCTGACTGAAGAAAAAAGTTTTAGAATTTCGCAAGGAGTTTATTATGAACGGGTTCACAACCAGAAATAAAAGCCTATTTTCAAAGTAGGAATATACCTCTTGCAGCCCGCCTAGGGTTAAAACCCACTTGCTTATAGCTAAAGTCGGCTCAAGCCGACTAAAGAAAAAATTTTAAACTTTTGTAAGAGGTGTAATCTATAAGTCCTGAAATTACTTCGTATTTGGCTCAAAAGGCGTAGATTTTCCCCCTAAAGCTTCAACAATAGTGTTCGTATTTGCCACAATCATTTCGATATAAGAATCGCCATCGCTACCCGGTGCGCCGATAGAATCAGAATAAAGGCTCTTTGGTGCAAGTTTTGCTCCAGATTCTTGCGCTACAGTTTTTATTAACGCAGGATTAATTGTAGTTTCGGCAAAAATCGCTGGAACTCCTGTACTTTTAATCGAATCCGCTAATTTCCTCACCGTTTGAGCGCTTGGTTGTTCTTCGGTGCTAATACCGATTAATGTGCCAAACACTTCTAAACCGTATGCCTTAGAATAGTATTGAAAAGCATCGTGAGTTGTTACAAGGCGGCGCTTGTTAGCGGGAATAGTCTGAACTTGCGATCGCGTCCAACTATGCAACTGCTCTAACTCTTTGATAAACTCCGCCGCATTTTGAGTAAATTCTGCCTTGTCTTCCGGCGACAATTCTATTAACGTATCGCGGATACTATTTACCATTGCGATCGCATTTTCCACATTTCCCCAAACGTGAGGATCGGGTACGGTTTCCCCAGCTTTGTCTAATTGCAAGGGTTTTACAACTTCCCCTACAGGCAGTTTACGCGCTTTTACTCCTGCCGCATTCATCATTTTGATTAGTCCCGGCTCTAAATTGTAACCGTTATAGATGATCAAATCGGCTTTTTCAAAGGCAATACTATCTTTTGGTACGGGTTCGTAAACGTGAGGATCTGTACCAGGGGTTAAAATTCCCGTTAGTTCGATTTCATCGCCGCCGACTTTTTGCGTCCAATCGTTGATTACCGTGCTTGTTGTAACCACATTCGGCTTATCCTCGCTATTATAATTAGCGCCTGTCTCTGACGCACTGCAAGCACTCAAATACAGTCCCAATAGTACGCTGACAACTTTTGTCAAGTTAGATTTTATGTCTTGAGACTGAGCAGTTGCTTTCATAGCCTTGATACATTAGTTTTCATATTCCTTTCATTTTTTAGCCTATACTATTCTCATATTCTTTTCATTATTCTTAAACTTATAAACAAAATGGCAACTATTAGCGATCGCACTTCCACACAACTATCCCCGCTTATGAATACCGAAGCAGTTACAGTTAGTCATTTGAGCGTACAGTATCGCAGCGTTAAAGCGTTGCAAGATGTAAATTTAACAATCCATCCCGGAAGATTGACAGGCATTATCGGGCCTAATGGCGCGGGTAAAAGTACGCTATTAAAGGCAATGTTGGGTTTAACAGCAGTAAATAGCGGCATTGTGCGCTACAAAGGTAGTCCGTTAATCAATCAATTGCAACAAGTAGCTTACGTCCCCCAGCGATCGCAAATAGACTGGAGTTACCCCGCAACGGTGGCTGACGTGGTCATGATGGGGCGTGTAAGAAAGGCGGGTTGGTTTCGACGTTTTACCAGCGTCAGCCGTCAAGTAGCCGCCGCCGCTCTCGATCGCGTAGGTATGAGCGAATATCGCGATAGATCCATTGGGCAATTGTCGGGAGGACAGCAACAGCGCGTATTTATTGCCCGTGCGTTGGCGGAAGAAGCCGAAATCTTTTGCTTTGACGAACCTTTAGCCGGAATTGATAAAAAAACTGAAACCGTAATTTTTGATATTTTTCACGAATTAGCCGAGGCTGGCAAAATTGTTTTAGTAGTCAATCACGATTTGGGCGAAGCAATTACCCATTTCGACGATTTAGTTTTGTTAAATACTGAATTAATTGCTAGTGGAAATCGAGCTACAGTATTAAAACCCGAAAATATGAATCGCGCCTACCGGGGACAGGTAATGTTTTTCACCGGAGAAGCGGCTTAATGCTAGAGGCGTTAATCGAACCGTTGCAATATAGTTTCATGCAGCGATCGCTTTTTATTGCGGTTTTAGTGGGGATTATTTGCGCTGTAGTCGGGAGTTACCTAATGGTGCAGCGCTTGGCGTTGCTGGGAGATGCGATTAGTCACTCTGTATTACCAGGACTTGCAATCGCATTTATTGTGGGCGCTGATATTTTTGTCGGCGCATTTATTGCTGGGGTTTTGAGTACCGTTGTTATCACCTTAATTAGAACGCGATCGCCCATTAAAGAAGATGCAGCAATGGGGATTGTGTTCTCGGCGTTTTTTGCTTTGGGTATTACTTTAATTACAATTATTCAAAAAGATAACAAGATTGACCTCAATCATTTTTTATTTGGGAATATATTGGGAGTTACAGCCGAGGAAGTAAGAAATACAGCCATTATTTCGGCAGTAGTAATTGCCGTAGTCGTGCTGTTATACAAAGAACTATTATTTTATACTTTCGATCCCTTGGGCGCTCAGGCGGCGGGTTTACCTGTAAATTTGCTCAACTTCGGCTTGATGGTATTAATTGCGCTCACAATTGTTGCGAGTTTAAAAGCTGTAGGTGTCATTCTAGTTTTGGCTTTACTAATTACCCCTGGTGCAACGGCTTACTTGCTAGTAAAACAACTCAATCAAATGATGATTTTAGGGGCGGCGATTGGGATTGTAGCAAGTATTAGTGGAATGTATGTTAGCTACTTTTTTAATTTACCTTCGGGTCCGGCGATTGTTTTAGTAGCATCGGGCTTTTTTACTTTGGCACTGTTATTTAGTCCTAGCCAAGGCATTCTTACCTATCCCCAATCTAGCTCGTCGGCAATGCCTTTGTGGAGAGAAGTAAAAAGTATTCTGCGTTTGAAATAAAGTTTTCTAACGCGATCGCACTTGCTGAATAATTTGCTCTACCTGCTGCACTCCCTCCGTTCTGTTTTGCGATGCGTACAGTTTTTTTGCTCTTTGCAAAGAAGCTATAGCTTCGGGTAGCTTTCCTTGACTCCAAAATGCTACACCCAAGTTTTGATGAGAGGTTGGCTCGTTGGGGTTGATTTGAACAGCTTGATTAAACACGGTAATTGCTTCGTTAAAGTTGCCTTGACTACCCAAAGCAACGCCTAAATTATTGTAAGTTTCTAAATTTTGGGGATTAATTGCCAAGGCTTGTTTAAACGCTGCAACCGCTTCAGCAAATTGGTTTTGACTGCTCAAAGCCAAGCCTAAATTATTGTGAGCATTTTCAAAAGTAGGATAAAGTGCGATCGCTTGATTAAAAGCTGCGATCGCACTTTTAAATTTTCCCTGCTCTGCTAAAGTAACACCGCGATCGTTGTAAACTTGTGCTTCCTGAATTTTTTTAGATCCAGCTTGAGAATTTTGAGCCGTTGATTTAGGTATTAGTTCGTAAGCTAATAGTGGTTGAGAGCTAGTGGCACTAATTATGCCCACTATGATGGCAATTCCACTACCTATAATATTTTTTTGCATAATCACTTAAATATATAAATTAAAACAGTTACCAACATTGTAAACAATTTGCCAAATTGACAAACTCCCATACATCAGCTTTAAGCAGAAATACTTATTCAAGTATAAACAAGAAAAAGCCTAACGCTTGTAAGCATTAGGCTTTTTTAGACTAAACGATAACTAAAAACTTATTCATCATCATCTTCAAAGTCATCGTCATCATCATCCTCCTCATCATCGTCATCTAGATCGTCTATTTCATCATCGATCAGTTCATCTTCCTCAGGAGTAGGCGCACCGCGATCGAAGCTAAAACCTTCTCCCAAGCCACTTTCAAAACTATACGCGCGAGCAGTGCGATCGTCTAACACTACATCTAATGGATCTTCGCTTTCCTCAAACATACTACTAGGATCTAAAGTCGGATCTTCAGAAACCGCCAGTGGTTCTTCATAAGCATTGAACCCCGTACCCGCAGGAATCAAACGCCCAATAATGACGTTTTCCTTCAAGCCGCGCAGCCAATCAGATTTACCCTCAATAGCAGCTTCCGTTAGTACCCTAGTAGTTTCTTGGAAAGATGCCGCCGAAATAAAGCTGTCTGTATTGAGAGAAGCTTTAGTTATTCCCAATAACATTGGCGTGTATTGAGCTAAAGCACTCCCTGTTATACCCATAGCTACATTCACTTGCTCAATTTGGCGTAGCTCAATCAACTCTCCAGGTAAGATTGTCGTGTCTCCACCATCATCTATCCGTACTTTAGAAGTCATCTGGCGGACAATAGTTTCTATGTGTTTATCAGCAATATCAATTCCTTGAGATTGATAAACTAACTGCACTTCATTCACCAAGAAGTTTTGCACTTTTTGCAAAGCTTTGGTAGAAGCCAAAGAACCTTCTTGAGCGGAATAGTAGTTAAAGAACACTTCCAAAATTTCGTGAGGATTAGCCGGCCCGTCAGTTAGCTGCATTCCGACATCTACCACCGAACCATCAGAAACTACAGGATTTTGCCCAGGCCCTAAAGGATAATCAGTAATCGTACCGTTATCTTCAATTACCTTAATAGCAATAGTTTCATCTTCTACCCTAGTTAATTCTACAGTTCCAGGTCGAATAGCTAGAATGCAAGCCTCTTTTGGCTTACGCGCCTCTAATAGTTCCTCAATTCTCGGTAATCCTTGAATGATATCCCCAGTTTTAGTCCGCTCAAATACTAGCAGTACTAAGTTATCTCCTCGTTGTACCAAGCCCCCATCATCTACCTGCAACATCGCTCCAGGGCTAACCCGGTACGGGCGGGCGATGCGGAGAGTAATTTTATAAGAGCTAGTAGACAGTTGATTGTTTGCTCGGTCGGCTGTGTCTTGTTTGCCTTGAACGATTTCAATAACTTGAGCAGATTGTTCTGTAAACACGCCCGGAGCAATTTCGCTACCTGCTACTAATAAGCTACCTACTTTGACGCGGGGCTTTTCATTAGTGACTACAGTAAAACAATCGTTCTCTCTCAAGATCAAAATTCGACGAATTGCTTCTGCTCCTTCTCGGACTCCTCGGACAATACCAGCTTCTTTACACAAAACTTCAGTCCGAGCAACTACCGCTTTCGGCGCAATTTCCTGCCCTTCAACTACATTAAATTTGGTATTGGTGCTGCCTTGAGTAACATCGGCGGGAATATCTTTCCGAATGATTAATGATTCTAAAATCACTAATTGCAAGCGTTTGATATCTGGGTTTTGAGCATCGGTTACAAGTTCGATATCTGCCACCATAGGCGACCCACCAGTGTACTCCGTAGAGTGGGTTTGATCTATTTCCAACACTAGCTGAGTCCGCAGTAATTCGACTCCTTCTACGGATTTCACCCGTTCGGAATCTTTGTATGGTAAGCGACCGACTGCCCGCAGTTCAATCGAGCGACCTTCACCAGTACTTGACTTTGTACTAGGCACAGAAGGCGAATCGGGTACGGCAAATTCGATTACTGGGCGCAATAATAAAGCAGGCCCGTTAGACGATGACTCTATATATTCGATATAGCGCAACTCTGAGGCAATGTAGCCGGGAATCAACTCCTCCCCAGGTTGAGTAAAAGTGCCATCGCGGTTTAGCACAGATTCTGGATCGTCTAGGGTAAGCAATTCACCAGGCTTGATTACCAATTCGCGTAAGATGTCGTTTTTCTGAGTTACTTCTACTACACCGTTAGTTTCGCAGAAAAGCTCTCTGACAACTTCTGTCCCGGCTTCTACATATTGACCATCTTCGACATACAACAAAGATAGGTCTTTATTAACTTCGTGGGTTTCTTCAGGAATCCAAAGTATTGTGCCGCCTTTAACTACTTCGTAGCCTTGTTTACCTTTACCTTTTTTGGCAACTTCTACCCCAGCATATTTAATCAAGCCGCCAGTATTAGTGCGATACTCATCAGAGATTAATTCGGCAACTACCTGACCTGATTGAACTTTCGTTCCTGGGGTAGCAAGCAGCGAAAACATCGCGCCTTGATTGGTTTCAATGATGTAGTGATCGCCTTGGCGCGAAGATTGCTCGACGCGCACGGTAGCGGTATCTAGAACTACGGAAGCTGTGATGATTTCAATTTCGCGGGCGCTATGACCGGAATCAGGAGTTTCTGCCGCCGATCGCACTATCCCGCCATGAATTGTATTGATTTTTGTTTCGGCAAGGACGCTATTAGCGTCAACGCGATCGCCATTAACTACACTAGGTTCTGCCCCAGGTGGTAAGTTATAAACTTCTCCTGACAGCACCCAAATCAAGCCGCCTCTTGTCGCTGTTGTAGTTGTATTACCTTGTCTATCAGTTTTTTCTTCGGGGACAAGATCGGCAAATTTAACTTCTCCAGCTAAATCCGAAGAAACGTCTTTAGTGGCTTTTTCAGTATGAGCGCGGTTTGTACGGCTACCGATCGCAACTTCGGCAAGTAATTGGTCGGCGCTGACTTTCTGACCGTCCACAATATAGATAGTCGATCCTTGAGTTACGGGAATAGTTACAGATTTACCGCCACTTAGTTCCAACATCAAGTCGCCGTTAGCTTCGACAAATAAAGCATCTTCTCCGTGACGAGTTCTAAAAGGTCTTGTCCGCAGCTTTTTAGGAATGCGAATCGTTCCTTCTTGTTCGCTGCGGACTTGACGGGCGACTTCGCCAGTAAATACGCCTCCGGTGTGGAATGTCCGCATTGTTAGCTGAGTTCCAGGTTCGCCGATACTTTGAGCGGCAATAATTCCCACCGCTTCTCCTAAGTCTACAAGCTTGGCATGAGCCAAACTCCAGCCGTAGCAGTGCTGGCAAACCGATCGCGCCGCTTCGCAAGTTAAAGGGCTGCGTACCATTAATTCCTGTACCCCAGCTTTTTGAATGGCGATCGCCGTATCGTCACAAATCGGCTGATTTTTGGGAGAAATTACTTCTTTAGTTTTCGGGTGGACTACATCATCCAAAGCTACGCGCCCCAGCAGTCGCGAACTTAAAGGAATCATCACGCGATCGTTTTCCACCATCGGGCGCACCATAATTCCCCGCGTCGTCCCGCAGTCTACTTCGCGCACGATTACGTCTTGAGATACGTCTACCAAGCGGCGAGTCAAGTAACCAGAGTCCGCCGTTCTTAAAGCTGTATCTACAAGTCCTTTTCTCGCGCCGTAGGAGGAAATAATGTACTCCGTTACTGTCAAACCTTCTCTAAAGTTTGTTTTAATCGGTTGGTCGATGATTTCTCCTTGAGGATCTGCCATCAAGCCGCGCATTCCAACTAACTGGCGGACTTGAGAGATATTGCCCCGCGCCCCAGAAAACGCCATCATGTATACGGAGTTGAGGGGATCTGTGGCTTTAAAATGATCTACAACTTCATCTTTAAGCGATTCTGATGTACTATTCCAA
>JAPJOW010000158.1 GCA_030826005.1 Aliterella sp. RAGGC_92 | reverse complement strand
TGTGCCTGCCAAAGCTTTTGAATAAAAGAGTTAAGCTGTTGACGGGCATAAGGATTTGACTGTTGCGGCGGTACGGAAGCAAATATACTCGTTAAAAAGGGTAAAATTTCCGTGTCCAGAGCAGGACGAAAGGAAGCTAAAGACCATAGTAAATCAATGGTTGAGCGCAAATCGATAACGGCTGGATCTTCGGTGGAATTTTGGACTAAAAGCAAAGGACGCACCCAGCAAACTTGACGGGATTCTACAACTTGGATGACTTCGGCGTATAAACAAGTAGCAAGATGTTCTAAACAAACAATTTGTAACGGTTGAAAATTATTTTTATAGTTCATCTTTAAATCTTCCTCGCCGTGACAGATTGAGGTCACTTGCTTTATTCTAGATTTTTCTGCCTTTAGTTACGGTGCGATCGCTCTTTCCTCTCGATACGCTATAAAATAGGTTAATGAGTGTTAAGCCTAAGCTTGACGACTATTTAGTTGTAATTAAGTAACAAAAGAGTGAAGACCTGTGTCTGTTGAAACCATACAAAAACCTTCAACTATCCGTAAAATAGCACCCCGGTATCGCGTTTTATTGCATAACGACGACTTTAATAGCATGGAATTTGTGGTGCAAGTTTTGATGCAAACCGTAAGCAGCATTACTCAGCCCCAAGCCGTCAGTATTATGATGGAAGCTCATAGTAGTGGTACTGCTTTGGTAATTACTTGCGCTCAAGAACACGCGGAGTTTTACTGTGAAACTATGAAAAATCACGGTTTGCAAAGCACTATTGAGCCTGACGAGTAAAGTTGAAGCAAATTAACTATCGCGCGATCGCACTTTACCCAGCCCCACTAAGGTTGGGTATATTTGTGCTAGGGTTACTCCTGCTATGGTTGCCTTTTGCTGCACCTATTTATGCTTATGTAAGCGATCGCAATTTAGCTAGTATCTTGACAATTGTATTGTTGTATGCTGAGTTTATTTTGCTGCTTCGGTTTTGGGGAAAGTACGTTTACCAGCAACCTAGACTATTGCGACATTACGGTTTAGTGGGTAGTAGGGCGAATGGTAGAGAATTACTAATTGGGCTGGGAATTGGTTTAACAACAGTTTTAGGCTTATTTGGTTTAGAAGGATTGTTAGGTTGGTTACAGTGGCAGCAAGGAGTACAAGCAAAAATAGTTATTGAGGGGTTAGTAGTTGCGATCGCAACGGGTTTTGCCGAAGAATTGTTATTTCGCGGTTGGCTATTGGATGAATTACAGCGCGATTACGCAAAAGCGGCAATTTGGATAAATGCTCTACTCTTTGCCTCTTTGCACTTTATTAAACCACTGTCAGAAATGCTCCGAACAGCGCCGCAATTTCCCGGTTTATTTCTATTAGGGATAACGCTAGTTTGGGCAAAACGCCGTTGCAAAAACCGCCTTGGTTTACCGATTGGCATTCATGGCGGTTTAATTTGGGGCTATTATATTATCAACGTTGGTCAATTGATTAAGTATTCTGGGCAAGTTCCCGACTGGGTTACAGGCGTTAATCAAAATCCCTTAGCTGGATTGGTGGGAATAGGCTTTTTAAGTGTCATGGCTGGAGTAATTAGGAAGTAGCGCCAAGATTAATTTCTCAAGCTTTGAGTCAATGAGAACTTGGCTTATGAGGCTGCAAATTCTGTAATTTGCCGACGCTGCAATGATTTGAAGCCTAAAACAATACGATCTTTAGGAACGCCTAAAGCCACAAGATCGGTGGCAATTCCTTCTTCCGTGCCGTCGTGTTGAATCCAGATTTTGCCATTGATAATGTCGAGGTGTAGCAGTGTCCCGTAGATTCTGCGCCCATTTTCCCAACCAGTTTCAACCAAGAGATAGCGATCGCGCAACCTGTCAAAAACTAGCTCTATTTGTACATTCTCATCCTCTCCCAAAAAATCGGCATAGTCAGCGATTACTTTTTCGATAATTTCTTGATAGTTATTACTTAGGGAATCCATCTAACTATTTCCGATTTAAGCTACCGTACCAACTAAACAAGCGCCTGTAAAGTTGACTCCTGCTAAATTAGTTCCTTCCAACTCCGCACACAATAAATTAGCTCCGGTTAAATTTGCCCCAGATAAATTAGCATTGCGTAAATCGGCTTCTTCTAAATTGGCTTCTTGGAGTAACGCCCCTTGCAAATCGGCAAAACTTAGATTTGCGCCTTGTAAGTTCGCTCCACTGAAATTGACTCCGCGCAAATCTGCACCCCGCAAGTCTACACCTTGCAAGTTGACGCTCATTAAATTAGCACCACTTAAAAAAGCTCCTGCAAACGAGGCTTGGTTTAATTTAGCTCCCATAAGATTTGCCCCTCTTAAGTTACTACCGCGCAAATCTGCCCCACTTAGGTTTGCTTGCATCAAATTTGCCCCTAACAAATTTGCCCTTAAGTCTGTACCTAATAACTGACTTCCCAGTAAATTTGCTCCGTCTAAACGCGCTCTTTCTAGTTTTGAGCCAGAAAAATCAACCCCAACTAAATTTGCTCCAGCTAAATTAATTCCCGTTAAATCTAAATTAGAAAAATCTTCGTCTTCTAAATTTGCTCCGGGTAAATGAACAACTTTCCCTTTACGGATGGCTTCAATATCCACTGCTTGTTACTCTCTTATCGTTAATAGTTGGCACATCCGTACCTTGAGCATCAACTAACCACATTCCCGCACTAATTTTAGGTAAAGCAACGGGTAAATTCATACCTTGTTGCAGTCCCATAACTAATACTTCTAAAGTATCTATAAGTTTTGGCTGCCAATGTTCCCCTTGCTGCCCTCTAAACTCTGCTAATACTTGCATTAGTACCGAGTCGCCGCTATGGTGAGACGCTTGTAATTGAATTACGCGCTTTTGAAAGGCGGTAACTAAGCCCAAAATTCTCGATTCTAAAGGTATTTCCTCCCCTGCATACCCTCCTGGTTGCCCCTCCCCATTCCACCATTCATTTTGATGGGTGATAATTTGCGCGATCGCACTCATCCTAGGCATTGTCCGCAACACTTGCGCGGCGGGCATTAGCGGACAACAAGGCGCGTCTCCATACTCAACACTTACGGTAAAAGGTGCGACTCTATGCAGCAATCCCGCAAGACGCAAGCGTTTTAGTTGCCATGCTGGTAAATCGAGCATTTGCCCCATTGTTTCAGCTAAAGCGGCGACTTCCGCCCCTGCCATTTGGTTAGTAGTATCGGCATTATCTATTAGTTGCGCTAGGCGCAAAAATGCTTGAAGTTCGTTAGAAACTAAGTTATTGTCTAAGGCTATGTGATGCTCCTCTGGATTGCCTTCTAGTTCGCTAGTATGCAGGTAATCTACTACGCGGGAAACAATTGAGCCTAAATCGTCGGGTTCGGTGTTGGGAGTAGCTGCAACTATTTCTTTTAGTTGATTAGTTAGTTTCTGGGCGAGTTCTGGGTTGTAGGTTTTGATGTGGGCGATCGCAATTTCAACAGTTTCCTGCACTAACGCAGGTTCAAATGTCCAAAAGCCGTAGAATTTCCGTTCTAAATCTGTATCCGGCATTCCGGCTGTACCGTAGTCTGCCTCAGATAATTCTTGACATAGTACCATTGCTGTATAACTAGAGCCAAAAATTATTAAGTGCCATTCTTGGGCTACAGGATCGGTAGGTTCTAATCCTAGTACGTCTACATTCGGTAATTGGCTTGTAGGATGTTCGGCAAATCCCGCATCGGGCGCAGCCATTATTGCTACTTGAGTAGATTTTTGAGCTATATCGTTGTATCTATCTGCTTCTTGGAGATACCATTTACCCCGTTGAAAGGCGGTAACTACCAAGGGAGGCGCACTACAGCTTAGAATGCAGTCTTCTAGGGCGTGACACAGAGCAACTAATGTATTTTTGTAGTAAACCCCAAAGTTTAGGGGTCTTTTTTCAGCATGGGCTGCTGCTAACTTTTGTAAAATTGAACCTTGTAACATATTGGGAATTTATTAAACTAACCGCCGGAACTATTTAAGATGCTGCTACTAATTGCTTTTCATTAGTAGAAATGGGAGCGCTAAGAGCTTCTTCTAACTCCGATTTGCCTAATTTTGCTTCTAAGATATTCATAACTTCTCGCCCAAAATCATTGGGGTTTTGTCGCCACGCTTGCAAGCAAACTTGACCGAAAAACGAGCCTAATGGTTCGGGATTCCATAGCAGTTTTTTGGCTGTCCAAGGCATTAAACTCATAGGATCGTAATCTGGCTTCAGGATGCCGTTTTTGAGCGCGTAGTCTTCTAAATGGGTGTGGGGTTGCAACCCAATAAAGAATATAGCGGGTTCAACTTTATCTGCGCCAAAGATTTTTTCTAATTCTCGGTGATAAGCAATAGTTTGGCGGATAGTTTCGGGACGTTCGTCAATTACGTTAAAGGAGTAATTGACGGAGACTAAATCGTTGAAACCTGCGGCTTTTAAATCGCGGCAATTTTCTAAAACTGTCCGCAGATTGTAACCCATTCTCATTTTACGCACTAACTCTTGAGAACCGCTCGTGATGCCAATTTCAAAGTAGTTCATCCCAGTTTTAGCCATCAATTCGCATAGCTCAGGAGTTAAGTTATCCGCGCGAATATAAGCCGCCCAGTGTATGTCATTCATGCCAGAATCGACGATTTTTTGCAGCAGTTCTACCGCATCGTCTATAAAGCGTCTAGCGGGGATAAATTGCGCGTCGGTAAACCAAAAATTGCGAATGCCGCGATCGTATAATTGTCGCATCTCGGCTACTACTTCATCGGCGGGGTTAATCCGTACTTGTTTGCCTTCTACAACGGTATAGACGCAGTAACAACAGTTGTGAGGACAGCCGCGTTTAGTTTGTACGCCGATGTAAAAATCCGAAGATTGCAGATAGTATTGAAATTCTGTCCAGATGCTTTCTATATAGTCGTAATTACAGGCGCTTTTTTCAATTGGGGTGGGTTGTTCGTGAATTAGGCGATCGCGTGGTTTGTCTTCTCCCACTACATAACACCGTTCGCTCTTTAAGTCTTCCCCCTTTATCAGCTTTTCTAACAGCGTCTCCCCTTCGCCCACCGAGACAATTGTTCCCTTGGGCAACTTATTACTCAACTGCTCGTAAAATACACTGACAGCACCGCCACCGACCACTGCACGAGCTTCTTTGTGATACTTCCGGGCGCGTTTTAATCCTCTAGAAATTAATCCTTGATTGCGCCACAGTTCGCTATAGTAAGAAGCTGCAAGTCTTAATCCGCCTATTGCTCCCCGTAATTTAATCGCTGGATTGCTGGCGTAGTAAAATTCAAAGGCGTTTTGTAACGGGTTTCCGCCTCGTCCCCCTACTGGTGCGTAGATTTGAATATCTCGCCACGAAAATACTAATAAAGTTGGCTTAAACTCGTCTACACACTCATCTAGAGCCGTATTAAAATCTAAGGGCGGTACAACTCCTAAGTCAAAAATACGCTGTTGGACTTCAGGAAATTGCTTGTGTACGCCATCGGCTAAATAGACAACCCCAATCGGAAAAATAGGATTGCACGGCAGGCGAACGTAAAGAATGCGGTTTTCCATTGTGGTTTTTTTAACTTCTATCTAGTCTTAGGTTCTATCTGTAACCAGCAATACACTCTTATTTAACCAGATTGCTTTTTTGCCCAATTCTCTGCTGGTTTTCAGACCTTATTTATACTTTTATTTTTATAGGTTAGGGAAAACGCCCCAAAACTTTGCAGGTTTTATGAAGTTCATTCATATAACTTTACGATAACACCTACTTTACTCAGCAGAGGGAGGATTTTAAGGAAATTTCTCTAATAATTTATTTTGCGATCGCTGCTTAACACTAATCTTAAAATTCGTCAATTTCTTATTGCATAAAATGCAAAAGGTTAATATAGTTTTTATATTCTGTCTCTCTACCTAAAGAAATAGATTATTAAAAAATAGTTAGACGGTAGTGGAGGTTACAACAGTTGGGGATCGCCAGTGTTAGCGTTGAAGGGTAGTTTCAAGAAGTGGCGTATAAGCTCTTTAATAGTTATGGCTCAAATAATCGATCCCATTCCATCGGATGAGTCCAACCGTATTGTTTGCTGCTATGTAAATGCTACAAGCAAAATCCAAATAGCACGTAGCTCTAATATTGGAAATTGGTATTTTGAGCGGGTAGTTTTTCCCGGACAAAGATTAGTATTTGAAGCCCCAGAGCAAGCAGTATTAGAAATTCACACAGGCATGATGGCAAGTTCAATTTTATCTGATAATATTCCGTGCGATCGCTTGGCAATGGATGAAGAAAGCAGCAGTGCTTTTATGCAACAAGTCAACGCGCAAGTAGCAGAAGTAGCAAACGAGGGTTTTGCCCCAAAGCATGAAAGTTTGACCGCCGCCGTTTCTTGAAAGTTGCCAAACATGAGAAAATTTCATCAAGTGCTTGCGGGTTGCTAAAAATTAGCTGCCCGTTTGTCAAATTTTAAATTTGTTTTTAAGGAAAGATAACTTAATTAAGCTAAAAAGCGCGCTAAGGTAGAAGACACTACGCTTGAGTTTTAATTGGGTTACTAGGGTTGAATCTACCTTCGTTTATTTGGTTGTGGAAAATAGCCGCTTGGTCAATGGGTTTTTCTGTCCTAGCTTATTTGCTACTAGCGGTGACAGGGGTTTGGATGTTTGGGACTAGAACTAAGTCTACAACTCAGCCAAGTTGGTTAAAGTTTTTGCATTACGTGCTTGGTGCTAGTTTAGTTGGGTTAGTTTTACTACTACTTGCGATCGGAATTGTTGGTACTTTGGGACATTTTGGCTCTTTAGGTCATTCATCCCATTATGTTGCAGGGTTAGTAGTTGTGGCGCTAGTTTTACTTTCAGGCGCAAGCGCAACGTTAATTCACGTCAAACCTTGGGCGTGGGGCGTTCACATTGGGACAAATATTACTTTATTTGCTGGGCTAGTTTGGGTAACGCTGACGGGTTGGAGTGTCGTACAGAAATATTTGCCTTAGATTTAGAGTTGTTTTAATCCAAAATTCCGGTTAAGTCTAAAACAAACCCAGGTAATACATCTTCCCCAGACAAACTAGACGGCGACTTTAGTACCTCTACATTTTGCCCTAAGCGATAAATTTCTACTTGCTGATTTTGCGGATCGATTAGCCAGCCTAAACGCACCCCACAATCGAGATATTCTTGCATTTTTTGTTGTAGAAGTCGCAAGCTATCGTTTGCAGAGCGTAACTCTACAGCAAAATCGGGAGACATTGGCATAAATCGCGCCGGATCTGGATTTAACGATTCTAATCGCTCTCGGCTTATCCAGGAGGCATCAGGAGAGCGATTTGCACCATTAGGGAGTTTGTAGCCTGTAGAAGAATCAAAAGCTATTCCTGTTCCATCAATATCTGTCCAATTAAACAGTCGTTGGTTTAGTCTCCCGTTACGGTTTCCGCTTCCCCATCCTGTAGGTGGCATAATAATTAGTTCTCCCTGTGCTGTGCGCTCAATTCGCAAGTCTTGATTGTGTTGACACAGTTGGAAAAACTGCTCGTCGGTTAGCTCAATTGTGGGACGTAAGTTGAGGATCAAAGCATTCATAGATGGTGAAGTGCGATCGCATTACTATTAAGTTAACAGTTTAAGAAGTTTGCACAGATTCAAGTTCAAAAGCCGTTGACAGTGCAGCATTTAAGGGAGATTCGGCAATCTCTAAAGGTGCTTGTCGCGTTGGACTCTTGAGATATTGCCCGGTATGGGTTTCCGGTACAACTTTCATATTGTGAACGCAAGTATAATAGCGGTGGGTTTGGGCAACGTGCGATCGCTCTATTAAACTTTCGTTAGCAATTTTTTTCCGCAGTTTAACAATTGCATCCATGATCGCCTCTGGTCTGGGGGGACATCCAGGTAAATAAACATCTACAGGAATTAACTTATCTACACCCCTGACGGCGCTAGGCGAATCGGCGCTAAACATTCCCCCAGTAATTGTACAAGCACCCATCGCAATGACATATTTAGGTTCGGGCATTTGTTCGTAAAGGCGTACCAAAACCGGGGCGTATTTCATGGTTATTGTCCCCGCCGTAATTAATAAATCCGCTTGTCTGGGAGTCATGCGGGGAAACATCCCAAATCTATCAAGGTCAAAACGAGCGCCTATCATGGCACTAAATTCGATAAAACAGCAAGCAGTGCCAAACATCAACGGGTACAAGCTAGACATCTTTACCCAGTTGTAAAGGTCGTCAACGGTGGTTAAAATAACGTTTTCGGATAACTGTTGAGTTACTTGAGTGCGATCGCTCGGATTTATAATTTGTGTTGACATATATAACCTCAATATTTGCCTTTAGTATCGGCGGCTAATATCGGGTTGTCTTACAGATTTCTGCTTTTTTTACAGATTTTTGACTATTTTAGGTGTAACTTTGAGCAGGCGTTTAAAGTGATAATTAAGGTGTGCTTGATTGGCAAAACCGACTTTATAAGCAACATCGGCGATCGCATTACCTTTAATAAGTAACTCTTTAGCACAATGGACGCGACATTGAATCAAATACTGATGAGGTGCAAGTCCGGTAGATTGCTTAAACAAGCGCGAAAAGTAAGTAGGACTCATCTGCACAACTTGAGCTAATTCTTCTAATCCCAAAGGCTGCTCCAAATAAGCATTTATATAATCTATAACTTGCTGCAACTTATACTTGGGCAAGCCGCCTGTATAGTCTTTAATTACGGGCTTTTTAGTAGAATAATGCTGCAATAAGTGAACTATCAAAAGATTAGCAATAGTTTCCGCATATAGCTTGCTACCCAAACCATTTACTACTAATTCAGCTTTGAGCGTTAATCCTAGCTGACATATTAAAGGATCGGGGGTAGCAAAGTGGGGAGTAAGTTCTATTTTTTCAGCTTCTGCTAAGTCATAAATAGCGCGGTTAAATATCCCTGGTTCAAAACCTAATATAACTACTCCGCCAGAATCGTACCACTGGGTTTGATTTGTCGTACCTGCGGGAACAATGACAATATCGCCTTGTTTGACTAATTCGCTGCGAGAGACTTCCCCTAATTTTCGGTCGGCTTTAATTGGTGTAGGTACTTCTGTAAAAATCGCTATTCCATGTTGCAAGCCGGAAACTTCAGGAGTTTCGCCGGGAAGTTGATAGTCATAGGCGAGATAAATATCATTCCACCCGGCGGTTTTGCTTGTCAATACAGGGAATTGCGGGAAAACTTGAGCAAGAGCTTCTTCCGTAGATAGATCCAAGTTTAAAAGCGGCGATCGCATTATTTTTGCTCCAATCCGCAATAAATTAATTTACTTTTAGTTTAGCTGGTAGAAAAGAGGCGATCGCGCAACTATAAATAACAAAGAAATATCTCCGAACATAGTAAATATTTGTTTGCAAATGGGAATACTAAAATCGAACACTGCTGGAAGCCACCTTAGATAATGACTACGACACCTCCCAGTCTTCGAGCCGCCCTGCGAAGTCTACCCGAAAATGCAACAGAAGCCGTTGTTGACACCCTTTTTGTCCCTTCTTTACTTGAGGCTTTAGGATTTCAATTTGACGAAATTCACCCACAATACAACACTGGAGATGGAGCGGTTGATAAAGCTGTTAGAAAGACTACTGAAAATGATATTTTCTTACACACTCGCTCCAATCCTTATTTGCTCGTAGAGTTAAAAGGCAGAGACATCAATTTAGCTGATAATGCCGCACACTATCAAAAAACAGTAAATCAGTTAAAAAGATATCTACTTGCACCAAACTGTAAAACAGTAGCTTGGGGAATTATTACTAATGCGTGTCATATACAACTATTTCGGAAACATGGAAGTGTAATTTTTCCAGCAACAAAATGTATTCTACTTAGTGAAGAAAATATTGATGAAGTTGTTGCTTCAATTCGGAAAAAGATTGACAAGCCAGCTAAAGCATTAACCATAGCGGTTTATAACAACAAAGGAGGTGTAGGAAAGACAACTACTACAGTTAATC
>JAPJOW010000157.1 GCA_030826005.1 Aliterella sp. RAGGC_92 | reverse complement strand
GAAGAATTATTTGCGACTCTGCCTCTGAGCAATATACAGGAAATTACTAATTTTTAACGGGCATTACTAAATTAATAAAATTTTTCCTTGGCAGCAAACCACCCTTCTTTTTATCCCCTTAAACAGGCGATCGCTTTTTTTTAATTTTCTCCTTCGCGATTCAAAATATCGCGATCGCTTTTAGAGCGCAACAACCGCATTCCCAAAATAGCAAACCCGATGGCGGCAATTAATTTTACTGTCCGCACAGGTAATAATTCTGCCATCCATTCTCCCGCAATAACTCCCAGTAAGCTAGTCAATACCAGCGCCAAAGCTGTACCAAAAAACACCGCGCGGGGTGAAGATGACTGTCCGCTCAAAGCGATTGCTGCTAATTGACTTTTATCGCCTAATTCGGACAAAAATACGGTAATAAAGCTCAGTCCTAATAAATGCCAATCCATATTTTTATCCTACAATTACATCCCATAACAGCGTCGCCGATATCAATAGCAAACTAATACCTGCGGCTACTTCTATAGTTTTGGGCGTAAAACGACTAGCAATCCAACGCCCCACCATTACACCCAACAAGCTCGTTGAAACCAAAGCTGTGCTTGCACCTAAAAATACTACCCAAGGCGCTTGAGATTCAGCGCTCATCAATAAAGTTGCTAACTGAGTTTTGTCGCCTAATTCTGCTAAAAATATTGTCAAAAATGTAGAGCCAAAAATTGCTCCTTTAGAGCTTCTTCGCTCTAGCGCGATCGCCCTAGGCGTTTTTTCTAATGCAATAGCTGAAGAAGAATTAGAAAACTTCTCACTTAAAGGCGCAGCATCTAGTTTCACGGGTAATCAGGTTAAAGGACAGGGGGTTTCTCATATTCTTTTCATTTTCTCTGCATTTGTTACAAAAATCAACTCCAATGCACAAATCTTAAAAACCCCTAGTTTAATAACTAAGTTAAACTTATCCCCACCGCCGTCTCAAAATGCAGCATTTCTAAAGACAATTCGCCATAAACTCCGGTAATTTGTTGTTCGCAGCATTCGATCGCAAAATCGTTTAATTCTTCTTGTTCTATCCCGTACAGATCGGCAAATACCTCCGCTTCCACGCGACAAAAACGCGGTCTATCGGCATAAATGCGGCATTCGCGCGTAGTCCGATCGTAGTTAACGCACCAACCATCAATTCCTACCATACTGCGGTATAGTTCTAATTCTGCGGGTAAAAGGTACTCCTCTAAATCTGGGCGATCGCGCTCGTCGAGGTGACAGCACGCTCCACATTGCTTGACGCATTGCCAGGTTGCCATATATTGAATAATTGTTAAAGTATCTTCTTTCTAGCTTATTGCACTTTCTCAGAGGCTTGACGGGAGAGGGAGGATGAGAGAAAAGCGAGTTTTGTTATTATTTATTATACAATTGTGAAGTTACTTTAATAGAGCGATCGCTCTTTAGGGTAAGATAGGGTGCGGATTTTGTAGCGCATTGATAGAATTTTTTGGGTCAATTTGGAGGAAAAATGGAATCATTGTTTGATGGATTAAACAGTATTAATTGGCTAGTCCTTGCCCAGTTGGTTTCTGTGGGACTAATTATGATTTCGGGGCCAGTGGTAATATTTATTCTTGCCTTTCGTAACGGCAACCTGTAGAAGCAAAAGGCGAAGACTACAGATGGGGGGACAAAAGTACCCCCAAATTATTTTCTGTTTAAAACCCAACATCGTTAGCCAAGACAAACCCGTTACCAATCAATATAAAAGATGCCCAGTAATAGGGATGAGCGTTGCGACTTCCAAAAGATTGATTAATTAGAGTTAATTGAGCTTGGCGCAGAGTTTCAGCTTTAGAGAACTTTTGAGGCAAAGACTGGTAAAAAGCATTCATTAACTGTTGGGTAGCCTCATCATCTACAACCCATAAAGAAGCAATAGTTGCTTTAGCTCCAGCTTGCTGCATTTGATAGCCTAAGCCAAGAATTTCCTCACCATTACCAAGTTGTCCGCCTACCCCAGTTTGACAGGCACTTAATACAACTAAATTCGCCGTGAGCTTCCATTGCGCTATATCTCTAAGTGTAGCGCGATCGCCATTACCAAATAAAATAAAAGATTCTTCTGGTTGACCTTTAACAAAGGCAGCATGAGTTGCCAAATGAATGATATTGTAGTTGCTTAAATTGGGAACTGTTGCCGCGCGATTGAAGTTACCATCTAAAAGCTTAGTTGTTCCTGGAACTAGATCGGCAATCTGGGCAACTTCTTTACCCGCAAAAGGCAATCCTACAAATTCAAAGTGATTCGCGCCGATATTAAAGTTATAACTACCCGTCGTGAAAGCTGCGGCTAAAATTTTCGGAGCATCTAAGGGCTGGGGGCTAAAATTAATCAAACTTGCGGCGGTAATATTGTTAACGCTGTAGCGCTCGACTAGCCATTGTTTGCCATCGTATAAAGCCGCTAAAGGAACGTAACGCAACTGACCGTCAGGAGCGTAGATAATGCTATTTACCCCGGCTTCAGCCAAATCTTTTTCTATTGGGGCAATCAGCCAGTTATAAAGTTTATTAGCTGGTTGCATTACTCGCCTTGCAGATAGTTTGCGATTAGTTAGGGCGGCGCGAAAATCGGCGACAGCTTGCTTAAGTTCGGTGCGTTTGACAGGAATCGAGCGGTGAACAGGGGGAGAATTTGCAGTAATTAGGACAATTTCTAGACGATCTTCTAAAATTAACGGATAAAGTAGCGCTGCTTTGGCATCTAAAGTTTTTAACTGTTGCTGCAAATAATTAAAATTAGGTAGTTTGGGGTTTTGAGTACGGAGGCTTTGATTTAGCTGTTGAACTAATGCCACAACTTCCGGGCTATTAGTAAATTGGTTAAATTCAACCTGAAGAATTTGCTGAAGTTGCTGCTCTAGCTGACTGAGGCGTTGTTTTTGGGCAACGGAGCGCGATTGTGGGGAAATTTGTCTAATTACTGTCAGCTCTTTGCTAATACTTGCTAGTCGCCCTTGAATGGCGCTGTATTTAGCTAAAATTTGTTGTTCTATAGGTAATAGTTCGATACCTATTGTTGTTTGCTGATGGGATGGAACGTTACGCAAATAATCGTCAAGCTCTTGAACTTTGAGCAAGTCCAGAATTTGTTGTCCTTCAACCACGCGATTTTGATTGAGAAGTAACGACGCTAAAGCGCGGTAGGTATCGCTAATTGTTGTAGTGTAGGATTCTTGTTGCGAAGCTTCTAATACTCGCAAGTCTTTACGAATTGCTTCGGTGACATTGACCGACTGTTTGTAAAAAATTATCGCTAAACTGTGCTGTTTTTGCTGCTCTAAGACTTCACCAATATTTCTCAGCGTAATTCTTTCGCCATCTAAGTCCCCAACTTCTCTTTGAATAACTAGCGCTTGCTGATAGTAGCCCAAAGCTTGGGTGGAGTTATTGAAAATTTTGTATGCCGTACCAATACTATCTATTGTTCGTCCTTCTCCTGCTTTGTCGCCGATTTGTTGAAAAATTGCCAAGGCTTGATTTAAAGAAGTTAATGCTTGCGACTGCTGCTGCAAAATTGCCCTAATAAAGCCAATATTATTAAGAGTTGCACCAACGCCAGCTTTATCGCCAGCTTCGGTACGAATAACTAAAGCTTGTTGATAAAACTCCAAGGCGCGGTGAGGATTGTTCTGTTTGTCGTAAACAAACCCGATATTGTGGAGCGTTGTCCCAACGCCTGCTTTATCATTAATTTGTTGACGGACGCTTAAAGCTTGCTCGTAAGACTTAATTGCTTGGTCGTACTGACCGAGTTGAGTTTTTACTAAACCAATATTATTTAAAATAGCGCCGACACCGGTCGGGTTATTAATAGTTTGAAAAATCTTTAATGCTTGCTGATAAAACTCGATAGCACGGGGATACTGTCCCAACTGGTTATAGACTAAGCCAATATTATTGAGAGTGCGCCCAACTCCTGGGGTATCATTGACTTGTTGGCGGATAGCTAAAGCTTGTTCGTAAAATTGCAAAGCGCGGCGAAAATTGCCTTGCTGCTGATAAACAGAGCCAATACTATTAAGAGTGCTACCAATTCCGACCTTATTATCTATTTGCTGGCGGAGAGTTAAAGCTTGCTGATAGTAGTTGAGAGCTTGAGAATATTGTCCTAAGCGATCGTAGACTGCACCAATTTGTTGTAAAATTTCTCCCGTACCTAGGCGATCGCCCTTTTGTTGTCTAATCGCTAAAACTTGTTGATAAGTCTGGAGTGCTTCTGCGTATTGACGGTTGCGAAATTGCTCGGTTGCTTGTTTAAATAGTCTTTCTGCTGCCGCACTATTTGACTCATTTTCCTTACTATCTTCCGGTAAAATTGTCCCAGCGCCGGACGATTCGCGATCGTCGTATTCCGGTAAAGTTGTTTCTGAGCCTGTAGAAGACGGCGCGGGGGGTGTTGGTTGAGAATTTTCTGGTAAAACTGTACTAGAGCCTGTAGCAGATTGAGCTACAACCTTAGAAATTGTTGGGTTGTGGATTTGCTGGAGATAAGACAATATCAGCGTGGCACTAGCAACGCTGAACCAAGTTTGAAGAAGTCGCATAATTTAATAAAAATATATTATTGTCTTAAATCGGGCCTAGTTCCCCAGTTTGTGCGGGTGGTTGAGGAGTAACAACCTCTGGCGGTGAGGAAGGTTTGGGATTATTAGAAAACACTCTTACAGGTGTAGTTACTCCTGCGGTTTCGTATTCGTCTAGCAAAATAGTTCCGGTACTAAACCCTGATTCTAGGTGCGGATGAGTGGGATTTAGAGCTTCGGTAGTTGCTTTTATGCCTGCGGTGTCTTTTATTTGATTAAAGATAGCCATTGCTTGGGTAAAAGACTTTTGCGCTTTGGCGTTTTGGCGTAGCTCTTGGTAAACTAAGCCGAGATTGTACAAAGTTCTAGCTTCGCCTAGTTTATCTCCCATTTGCCGCCGAATTGCGAGGCTACCTGAATAAACATTTATAGCTTGGTAATATTGCTCTTGTTCGTAATACAATCCACCCAGGCTATTGAGGGCGCGTCCTACTCCGGCATTATTACCGTTTTCGCTTTCTATAGACAATACTTGCTGATAAGCTTGGAGTGCTTCTATGTACTGTCCGTTACGAAATTGTTGTGTGGCTTGGTTGTAAAATTGCTGGGCTTGGGAGGTGGAGTTGCGGGCGGTTTGGGCGGGTGCGGGTAAAGCGATAGTAGATAAGCTAAGTAAGAGCGTAGCAGTAAGAATGATAGGCGATCGCATAGGGATATTCCATTAAGATAAAAAGTTGTATATAACTAATAGGTTATTAATAGGATTTGCCGTTAGCTATTAGTGGCGGTACTAACTTTGAATGCTAGTTGTTTTATACCTACACTTTAACTATGCTCAATTCCTAATTTTGTTGATTTTTTAACAACTCTTTAAGTTTTTACAAAAAACTTATCTGCAAATAACAAGCTAATACCTAAACTTTATTTTAACAGACTCAAAAAACTTCATCTAATATTAAAAAATTAATCATCAACTAAACTATTAGATACGCTCGTCTTTTTTATTAGTTTCTAAAGCTCTAAGTGCAGCTTGAACTAAGTTATAAAATTTTGGTTGAGATAAATCTACAGGCATAGCATCTCCCCGCTTAGTACCCAATAAACCTGTACTTTGACCAGATTGAATAGCTAAAACTTTACCAGCATCATTTTTAATTCTTAATTCTAATAAAGAACTTGTAGGAAAAAAGCCGCAAGTATAAAGACGTTGTTTGTAATCAAATTTGGCGCTCTGGGGTGCTTGGGGAGAAAAACAAAGTAGCGGCGGGGTAGCAACTCTCACACCTAATAATTCTAATTCTATCGTTGTGTTGCCATTCCAACTATTTTCGCGCAACTTATAGGCAATATCAATTCTCAAGGGGAGGGGAAAATAATCGCGCCAACGCCAAGCGATCGCTTTAATTTTAGTAACTCCATCAGAAAAAGTAAGTTTAATATGACCTTTACCGACAATTTGTTGGTCTACTACTTGGACATTTGCCGTCCAAAATACCGGATCGGGGTTTTCAATCCCGCAAGGATTAAGAGCTAAAGTTTGCTCGTAAAGAGATTGATTTATTTGGTCTAAAGAAACTTGAGCATCAACCTTTAATAAAGGCTTGAGATGTTCCACTTGCAAGCATCGGTTCGCAAAAGTAACTAAACGCGATCGCAAGCGTGTCAAATTACTAGCAGGAAAAGAAAAGCCCCCCGCCGCTTGATGTCCGCCAAACTTGCCTAAAAGGTCTTTACAAGCTTCTAAAGCAGCAAATACATGAAATTCTGGAATCCCCCGCGCCGAACCCCGAATTTGCTCATCGCCCTCTAAAGTCCCAATAAAAACGGGTACGCCGTAACGTTCTAAAAGGCGCGAAGCCACAATGCCAATTACACCATGATGCCAGTTTGGTTGTACGAGCAATAAAACTCGATCTTGATGAAGGTTTGGAGCATATAATTTTTCCACAACAGCGATCGCTTCAGTTTCGATTTGTTCGCATAGTTGCTGGCGAGTTTGGTTAATTTGCTCGCATTGCATGGCTCTTTCTAGAGCAATTCCCGCATCGTCTGTTGTCAGCAATTCAATTACTATTTGGGGGTCAGCAATACGTCCTACAGCATTAATTCTCGGCCCTAAACGAAAACCAATGTCATCGGGCTTGAGGGTTTGGGGTTGATTGTCAGCTTGTTTGCTGGTGCTTCCACCCTTGACCCCCGATACTTGAATCAAAGCTTGGACTCCAGCTAATTGCGAATGAGGTAGCTGTTGCAAGCCGCGTTTTACCCAACGACGATTTACACCCGTTAAGGGTGCAAGATCGGCAATTGTTCCCAAGGTAAATAATTCTAGTAGAGGTTTAACTAAGCCTTTAATTTGCCCTAATTGTTGAGCTAAAGAAATAGCCAAAATGTACGCAACACCAACACCCGCCACCCCGCGATAAGGAGAAGATGGGGCGATTAGTTTGGGGTTAAGAATGGCATTAGCTGGGGGAAGTTGTTGAGGGACATCGTGATGATCGGTAACAATGACAATTAATCCTAATTCGCGCGCGCGCGCGATCGCATCGTAGGCAGAGATACCATTATCTACAGTAATAACTACCTCAAATCCAGTATTTTTAAATTCTTCAACAATGCGTTGATTAATGCCATAGCCTTCGTGCATCCGACTGGGAATAGCGTAATCGACCTGCGCGCCCAACCAGCGCAGACTGCGTAATAGTAAGGCGGTGCTAGTCATTCCGTCCGCATCGTAGTCGCCGCAAATAGCGATTTTTTGTCCAGTAGCGATCGCCTTCAGCAGTAATTCCACGCTCAAAGCTAGATCCGGAAATTCTGCTAAGGGCGGAGGTAGGCTTGGCAATTCAGGATTTAGAAATGCTTGAATTTGGTCTAGAGTGTCTACGCCGCGATTGATGAGTATTTGGCTAATTATCGGTGAAATCGAACTAACTTTAGCTAGTTCAATTGCTTTATGGACATTAGGATAAATTTGCCACCGATGTAATGGTAGCCGAGGATGGGGCGGACGATCCGACAACGGACGGTTGAGCATCGAGGTGGACAACAAGCAACTAGCGCTTATTGTACCCCGATGCTTTTAGATTTAGCGATCGCTTGGATAGCCAATAGACAAACTAGCTGGGGTAGGCGGAATACTATCCGATCCTTCGTACCCAGCAATATTTGTCGGTGGAAGCTGAATATATATCGATTGGGTGGGATTAGTGGGGTCAGCAATCAAAATCACCGCACTAACAGTATCATCTTTGTTACTGATTCCGGCATTATAAGTTGCGGGAGTGTTGGCAAAAGTTACCGTTCTACCATTAGCATTAATTGTGCCATTAACGGTTAAAGTCCCAGTTCTAAAATCTGAGTTTTGTTGCACGGAACTAAATTCAAGATTGCCGAACGCACTATTAAAGGTTGTTGACAAGAAGTTGCTATCGTCTTCATCGGTACTCGCAACAGCAAGAGTCCCTGATACATTTCCCGGACGAGCGTACAGAGGGTTAAAACTGCGCTCAAACCCGGAGATTTTAGCAGGGTCAGCAAAGGCATTTTGTTCGCCATCTAATGCCGAGCGCAGAAAATCCCCAAATCCAAATTGTCTAAGTCTTCTTTCTTCTTCAAAAAACGTTGCTCTAAGGCGCGGTTTGGCTTGAACGGCATTATTCGGAGTTGAAGCAGTTTGGGCTAAACTACTAGCTGCAAAAGTTAAATTAACTCCCAAACAAGCTGAAAGTAATAGTAAATAAGTTTTTGCTTTTTTTTTCACGATCTTTACCTATTTTAGAAACGGAAAGTAGTACGAATTGTGGCTACGTAAATAGCATTATTGTTTTCAATATTTCCAGGATTTGTAACCACAAAAAAGCCTGGAGTAATTGAAATATTGTCATTGACGAGCAGGCGGTAAAAAGCTTCTATATGAAAGGACGTAGCTTCATCAGCCAGCCCCGTAGAGGCGGAAGTATCGCCGATATCAACTAACTTGGGAGGTTGCCCAACTAATACTGCTAGTAAATCTCCTTCTCTGCCAAAGGGATCGGAATATCCGAGAGAAAATAAATAGTTGGTGCTAACCGCGAAAGCATTAGTTTGCGCGCCATAAGTACCGACAATACCTCCCCAAGTTGCAAAAGTTAGTTGCGGTGTAATCCGCCATTGTAAAGTTCCATTTACGGCATGAATATTAGAACTTTGATTGATGAACCCCGAAGCATCGGCGATCGCACTTCCCGTAAATGTATTTAAGCGACCATCTGGAGAATAGCCATAAACGTAGCTAAGACCAGTAAGGACGCTATTTCCTGGCGTAAATAACAATTGCGCCGCCGCCGCGTGAGAACGTCGCCCGAATACAAAGCCCGATTCTGGATCGCTGGCATTACTAGCACCATAAGCAAGTTGTATCCGCGTGTTTCTGCTCACCAAAAAGTCCGCACCAATGCCTGCATCTAAGTTACCAATTTTAAATATTGGCGGAGCCTCTCCAAAGCGGGAAATTGCCCCTCTCCCGGCATCAAAATAAGGAGAATTAGCAGTTAGAACGCTGCTTAAGCTAAAACCTACAGGTCTAATTGTAAACACGGCGCGATCGCCTAAAGCGGCAAATCGATACTCTAAAGTTGATAGTTGAATTTGGTTATCAGTACCAGTTTGAAAAGACAGCAAAGCGGCATTGGTATTGAGAATATTTCGATCGGCAAAACCTAAGCCATTAAAGTTTCCTGCGGCTAATTCGAGGCGCAAGCGGTCTTTACCTGTAAACGTAGAAACCGTCTGCAACCGTGTTAAATGAGTTAGTACGGTATTGGAGTCTCCCGTCCCTGGCGGGCCGCCGCCAAAGGCTTGAGAGGCGGCAACTACAACTTCTCCTCCTAGGATGGTTGTAGAAGACGTAAAGCGATTAGATTCAAGTTCTGCTACTTGCGCTTCTAAGTTGTCCACTCGACCGCGCACGCTGGCAAGTTCGGTAGCAAATTCTTGTTGCAGTCTTTGCAAAGTTTCTAAGTCTTCGCGGCTAACAGCGTTGGCTGTCCCGGAGGCAATTAGTTCGCTAATTCTATCTAAGGCTGCATTTAGTCCTGCCGCAAACTCGTAGCGCGTCATAGATTGATTCCCTCGGTAAGTTCCGTCGGGGTATCCTGCGATGACTCCGTACCGTTCTACCAATGATTGCAATGCTTGAAATGCCCAGTCTGTAGGCTGTACGTCTGATAGTTGCGATACGGAGGTTACTTGCTCGATCGTTGCTTGCTCGGAAGTTGGTGTTAACAAGTTTTGTCCAGATTCAGAAGTTGATGGCGATAACTTTTGTTCTGGCAGACTGTTATTGTCAACAGTTTGGACATCAACGGGTAGTTGCTCGGAATTTATTTTGATTGATTCTTCTGCCCAAACTGCGGGTGCAGCACAAAATAATACTGATATGCTCGATAGCAGTAAAAAAAGTTTTTTATTCAAGAAATTGCCCCTCACACCTAAATACTAGAAATATCTTTATTAGTT